>CACFFD010000033.1 GCA_902565595.1 Actinomycetota bacterium | reverse complement strand
GTCTCGAAAAATATGTTGATGAGCAGGTAGCGAAACAGATACTCCAGGGATATCAAAATCGGTATACGAAACTCTATGATTTCGTTACAGAAACCGAACCGACATTCCGTAGCGACCTTCTATCAACAATTGCATTAGAAGATCTATTGATCTCTCCGATTCCAGAACTAGCAGAACTATGGCGAACTTGAATAACCGCAGGACTTTGCCCAGATGATACCGGTCGTAACTCCAAAAGAGATGAAAGCTATCGATGAGTCCTCAGATCAACCTCTCGATGAATTGATACAGCGGGCTGGAAGCGCGGTAGCTTGGGCCGCTCGGAGATTTCTTAAAGGGTCCTACGGAAAACGTGTTCTGGTGATCTACGGAAAAGGAAATAACGGAAAAGATGGACAGGTAGCCGCCTCCTACCTTCGGAAATGGGGCATAAAGACAATCGAATATTCGGTGACCGAAGCACCTAAACAGCTCCCTATGTGCGACCTCGTAATCGACGCTGCATATGGGACAGGAATTCGGGGAGAGTACTTCGCTCCCTCTACAGAAGCGCCTGTTATAGCTGTCGACATTCCGAGCGGTATTAACGGTTTGACTGGCGAGGTAATGGGATTACCGATGAAAGCGTATAAGACAATTACTTTCCAAGCGCTAAAACCTGGCCATCTCCTTCCCACTGGAAGTAATTACGTTGGTGAGATCGAGGTTATCGACATAGGTCTCGACACCTCGCATATCAAAACATTTCAAGTGCAAGATGCAGATATTAGGAAATGGCTACCACCTCAATCAGTAACCGCACACAAGTGGCAGACAGCGTGCTGGATTATTGGTGGTTCTCCGGGAATGGATGGCGCCTTATCATTGTCAGCAGAATCAGCACAACGAGCAGGTTCCGGATATGTTCGAATAAGCACTCCAGGAACTATGCCTATAGGCCCGTTAGAGTCTGTATCGTATTTTATTCCTGAAGAAGGATGGGAGGATAGTCTGCACGATGATGTTCATAGATTCTCGGCCGGAATCATAGGACCAGGTCTTGCAATTACAAGTTCAAACATCAAATCAATCCAGAAAACTGTATCTACCACTGATATTCCCCTTGTAGTCGATGGGGGGGCAATAACCGCTTTAGGTGAAAATCTCGAGATTGTACGATCCAGAGAGGCAGACATTATTTTCACTCCTCATGATCGAGAATTTGAGGGCTTAGTTGGATCGCGGCCGGGTCCCAAAAGGATTCAGGAAGCCCTGCATGCCGCAAAGATAACTGATTCCATTATTTTACTGAAAGGTCCAGTCACGGTTGTAGCTAGCCCAGAGGGACGTTGTTTACTTGTAACGAATGGGGACTCTAGGTTAGCTACTGCAGGTACCGGCGACGTTCTTGCAGGGATTATCGGTGCTTTTCTAGCTCAAGGAGTTCCTAGTATGGAAGCTGCTGCAATGGGTGCATGGGTACATGCCGAGGCTGGAAAACGGTCATTTAAAAGAGGGATGGTGGCGTCTGATCTTATCAACCTAATTCCGGAGGTATTACATGCGACCGACATGGGCTGATATAGACCTTGAAGCAATTAAGCATAACGTTCGTCAATTAACTCAAGTAGTTTCACCCGCGACTCTTTGCGCGGTAGTAAAGGCTGATGGGTATGGGCATGGGGCGGTCCCTGTAGCTCGCGCTGCTGTATCTGCAGGTGCAAGCTGGCTCGCAGTTGCTTTGGTCGAAGAAGGAATCGTACTTCGCGAAGCAGGTATTAACGAACCGATTTTACTCCTATCAGAACCCCGACCCCGAGAGATGGTACAAGTCGCAGAATATGGCCTCAGGCCGACAGTCTATAGTGGGGAGGGGATAGCTGCTGCTGCAGCAGCAGCAACTCAGGTAGACAAAGAAATCCCCGTACATTTAAAGATAGATACAGGTATGAGGCGAGTAGGGGCAGAGCCAGAACTAGCGCTTACACTGGCAAAAGCAATATCTGAAAAGTCATCCTTGTCACTCGACGGCCTCTGGACACACTGTGCGGTGGCAGATATACCTTCTGACCCATTTACTACCAAACAGCTCGAAAGCTTCGACAGGATTGTTGAAGAGATAAGAGTTGAAGGCATCGGACTAAATGTTCAGCATGCCGCTAATTCAGCGCTGGCAATAAACAATCCAGAAGGAAGATATGACCTAGTACGCTGCGGGCTAGCAATATACGGTCTCTCACCTTTAGAAAAACCGAACACAGCATTGGATCTTCGTCCGGCAATGAAAGTCCGCTCAGAAGTGTCTTATGTCAAGACAATAGAAGCCGGAGAAAGTGTGTCCTATGGCTTAAGCTGGACAGCGGATCAAAAAACTAGAATCGCTACTGTACCAATGGGATACGCCGATGGGTTGCGTCGAGATGCAGGTCACCGTGGAGGCCAAGTCCTTATTGGTGGGAAGCGACATCCTATTGTTGGAAACGTTACGATGGATCAATTCTTGGTCGATTGCGGCGAAGATCACGTGACATCAGGCGATGAGGTGGTCGTGTTGGGCTCGCAAGGACCTGAACAGGTTTCTGCAGCAGAATGGGCTGAACTGTTTGAGACGATCACATACGAAATCATTTGTGGGATAGAGAGTCGTATTCCGCGAAGGTATTCATGACTTAGGAATGGGCAGGAATGATTACAGATATTGATGGGATCGAGGTAGGGAACTGGAGTGACGTAGAGGCGAAGACTGGGTGCACTGTAATACTCTTTCCAGAGGGAACGACTGCATCGGGAGAAATCCGGGGAGGAGCGCCTGCAACGAGAGATTTTTCTTTGCTTCACCCTAGTCGATTGGTAGACCATGTTGATGCTGTTGTGCTCTCCGGAGGGTCAGCTTATGGTCTAGCAGCTTGTGAAGGAGTCATGGACTTTCTCGAAGGGCGCGGACAAGGCTTTCCCACCTCAGCTGGTAAGGTTCCCATTGTCGTAGGAATGTCACTTTTCGACCTTAATGAGGGTGACCCATCAAGACGCCCTTGCGCAAGTGACGGAAGAGAAGCTGCGGAATCGGCTTCATCAACCAGAACTGAGATTGGGGCAATCGGTGCAGGTACAGGTGCGACTGTATCAAAATGGAGAGGTAAGGAATATTCGAAGGTAGGGGGCATAGGCTCAGCGTCCTGTAGTTCAGGAGATCTTATAGTTGCTGCCCATTTAGCTGTAAATGCCAGTGGTGATATTGATGATGGGACGGTAAGTCAATCGATAGTAGATGGAACCTTTGATTTCCCCGAAATCACCCCATTTGAGAACACCACCATCGGAGTTGTTGCAACAAACGCCAGATTAACAAAAAGCGAATGTTTTCTTGTTAGTCAGAGTGCTCATGATGGTTTCGCTAAAGCTATATTTCCCGCACATACGCAGGGAGACGGAGATGCCATTGTTGTTGCGGCTACCGGAACAGTAGAAGCATCTTTAGGAACAGTGCGACTGCTAGCAACTGTCGTAGTAGAAAAAGCTATACGAAGTGCCGGAGAAATCACACAGCCCGAATAGAAATCCAACTTTCATTTGGCGACGATCTTAGACGTACAAGCACTAACCTGAGAGAGTGTTTAATGCAAGAACGAAAAGCGTCGAAGAGACACAGGCATTAGCTGCGTGCATCGCTGAGCTTGCAATTGCGAAGGATCTCCTTTTGTTGGTTGGCGATTTAGGGGCAGGTAAAACTGCATTTACTAAAGGGTTTGGAAAGTCATTGGGAGTAACTGAACCTATAACAAGCCCTACTTTCACCCTTGCCAAAAGCTACTCTGGTCGACTAACTCTAAATCATCTGGATGTCTATAGAATTGAAGACTTGGAGGAAGTCCGAGATTTGGCTTTACCTGAGCTACTCGAAGGTGAAACTGTAACCCTTATCGAATGGGGAGATCAAATAGTGCCTTCCATACCGCAAAACTATCTTGAAATCAGATTTGAGTATGGACAAGAAGACGATGAACGCACTGTGAGAATCTCCCACGTCGGTCCGAGCTGGCAGCAGCGGGTAGAAGAACTCGAAGAAATTCTTTCCGAATGGAGCAGTGATCAGTGATAATCCTAGGAATTGAAAGTGCTACTTCGCAGGTTGGGTGCGCGATCGGCGGGCATGAAGGTGTGCTTTCCTCGGTTCATTCGTCGCGAGGGAAAAGACATGCAGAGAATTTAACACCTCAGATTGAATTTGTTCTTGAACAGGCGAGAATAACAATGGACGAGATCAGTGTTGTGGCTGTTGACATAGGCCCAGGTTTGTACACTGGCCTACGCGTGGGAATCACTACTGCAGTTTCTATAGCGTTTGGTCTCGGAGTTCCAATGATAGGGGTGACAAGTCTTGACTTACTTGCATACCCAGTCAGGCATTGTTCGAAACTCATAGTGGCTACTATTGATGCCCGAAGAGGAGAAGTTTTTCATGCAAATTATCGCCAAGTTCCAGGAGGAGTGCAAAGAATAAGCGAGCCAGTGGTAAGCAGTCCAGATGATTTATCCGCAGATCTGCTTGCACATGGAAATGAAGCGTTACTTGTAGGAGATGGAGCTCTACGCTACTCAGAAATTTTCGCTGGCCTTCGAGGAGTCGAAGCTGCCGAGCCTAGTATTGCCTATCCATCGGCTGCTTCGATAGTTCAGCTAGCCCACGCTAAAGCCCTTCGGGAAGAGTTTGTTACACCCACTGAACTAGAACCGGTGTATTTGAGAAAACCCGATGCACTTGAAGTAGAAAAGCAGAACCGGAAATTGTTATGAATCTATACCCAGCAATTGAAGATCATCTTGAAGAAATTATGGAGATCGATAAAGAAGCATTTCCTACTCCATGGAGTAGGAAACTCTGGATAAGGGAAATTTCAAGAACTCATCGGGCTTATCATGTGGCTATTGAAAATAAGAAAGTCATCGGTTTTGGAGGTGGACTTTTAGCTGGAGATGATTTTCATATAACAACAATTGCGGTGAGGGCATCTAACTTAAGTAAAGGGGTGGCTACTCGTATTATGATCAAATTACTTGAAGAAGCAGTGAAACTTGGAGCCACTAACCTCACACTCGAGGTACGTGCAGGAAACCATCCAGCACAGGCCTTATACCGAAGGTTCGGTATGGCACCAGTAGGAATAAGGCCATCCTATTATCAGCCAGATAATGAAGATGCATTAATTATGTGGGCAAACGACATTCATGAGCAGCCATATCTCGAACTTCTAGACTCCATAAAGCAAGGTCAAAAAGCAAAGGAAGTTCTTTCATCATGACTTCTGGACTGACTCTTGGAATAGAAACCTCTTGTGACGAAACTGCAGCTGCTGTAGTAACCAGCGACAACGTTGTTCTATCTTCAGTTGTCAGTAGTCAAATAGACCTCCATGCCCGTTATGGGGGGGGTAGTCCCTGAAGTGGCGAGCAGGGCTCATGTGGGCTTAATAAATCCTGTCATCGCCCAAGCTCTTGTAGAAGCCGGTGTTGAGCCGAAAGATATTGATTTAGTAGCAGCAACGAACGGGCCAGGTTTAGTCGGTTCACTATTAATTGGAGTAAGCGCAGCCAAGGCGCTATCACTCGTCTGGGGGAAACCATACGTCGGAGTTAACCATCTTGAAGCGCACCTCTATTCCTGCTTCCTAGAGGAGCCAGACCTTGAACTACCCCTAGTTGTTTTATTGGTTTCAGGTGGGCACACAATACTGGTATCGATGGAACAGCATCTTGAATATACAATCCTCGGCCAAACGCTAGATGATGCCGTAGGGGAAGCATACGACAAAGTTGCACGGTATCTAGGTTTGGGATATCCCGGCGGGCCAGTAATTGACCGACTCGCAGAGAGTGGAAACAACACTATCGAATTCCCAAGGCCGATGATACGCGATGGATACGATTTTAGTTTCAGTGGATTAAAGACAGCAGTCATTAACTATGTGCGTCAAAACCCTGATACACCTGCAGAGGACATCGCTACTTCCTTCCAAGAAGCAGTTGTCGAAGTACTCACGACTAAAGCACGTAAAGCCGCAATTGAAACACAAGCAAAAGGTCTTTGCATCGGTGGTGGCGTCGCTGCAAACTCAAGACTACGCGAGGCAATATTTGATATCTGCCTAGAGGATGACCTCCACCCATTTGTTCCAAGTCGCGCTTATTGCACTGACAATGCTGCAATGGTAGCGGCCACTGGGTGGAGAAGATTTCTTCAGGATGGCCCAAGCCTCCTAAACACAGGAGCTAACCCAAATCTGAAATTGCCAGCATAGACGCTTACCTATTTTTATAGAGAAATAAAAGGTTCTTAACAGAAATGAAGGTTTTTGGTTAAATTTAGGCAAACTTATACTATGAACACTTCTTCAATTTCATGCCTAGGAAAAGCAGAACAGGAAACACGTTTACTTGAACTTGTTGAGGATTTTTTAGAGCGAAATGATCCACAATCCATGGACAATATACATTTTCGCGGTGCGAGATTCGATGCAGGCTTAGCTTGGGTGCATTTCCCTGAGGGTGAAGGGGGGTTGGCTTTACCACCAAATATGCAGAGAATCGTCGAGCGAAAAATGCGAGAAGCAGGTGCCCAACCTACTGACCCAACGACCTTTTTCATGTCATTAGCCGGGCCGACGATCTCAACACACGGAACTAGTGAACAAAAAGAGAGATTTCTTCGACCTATGTATACGGGCGAAGAACGATGGTGCCAATTGTTCTCCGAACCAGGAGCAGGATCCGACTTTGCTGGACTAGCTTGCAAGGCTGAACGAGACGGCGATGAATGGATAATTACCGGACAAAAAGTATGGAACACGCTGGCACATTTGGGCGACTGGGGGATGCTAGTCACGAGAAGCAATCCTGAGCTCCCCAAACACAAGGGGATGACGTATTTCGCTTTAGATATGCATGCACCAGGAGTAGAGGTACGGCCTTTACGCCAAATTACCGGAGAAGCAGAATTCAATGAGGTCTACGTCACGGAGGTTCGCGTTCCAGATTCGTGCAGAATTGGAGATGTTGGTGAAGGATGGAGAGTGTCGCTAACGACACTCATGAACGAACGGTCAGCTATCGGTGGGAGTAGCGGAGGGTCAACCACACAACCAGGTACTGGTCCCATCGCAGATGCTGTCTCCATATGGAAGGACCTTCCTACAGAAAGTCGACATAAGAAGACCTTGGATGACCTTATGACCCTATGGATAAAATCTGAAACACTTAGATTAACGAATCAACGAGCCTCAGCTGCAGCGAAGGCAGGAAACCCAGGCCCAGAGGGATCGATTGGAAAATTAGCCTCAGCGGAACTCAACAAGTCAATCTATGAATTATGCCTAACTATGCTCGGCCCTTCAGGACAAATTGGCTATGACTACACGTTTAGAAGACCTGAACTTCTATCAACAGATGGTTCAATACATGGACCTCGCTACGCATTTCTCCGTGTTCGAGCAAACTCCATCGAAGGTGGAACTTCTGAAATCATGAGGAACATTCTTGGAGAGCAGGTACTCGGGCTTCCAGGGGAGCCAAGAGTTGACAAAGAAGTACCTTGGACTGACGTTCCAAGAAGCTAGCGGACTTAGAAATCCAACTAATTTCTTTGCAGATTAGCTTTCCAACTTGGGTTCCGGCCAGTTATCGCGATCAGTTGATCAACGGTAGTCGTCCCAGTTACATCTGTGACTTCCTCTTTGTAACGTTCCGGACTTTGAGATCTAACTGCTGGGACGAGTCTTTCAGCAACAAATAGGACATATCCGGCTTGTTCATCATCTATAAGATGATCAACATCACACGCCTGACTAATATCCCATGTAAGTACAGTGGTGTCGAATATCCTCGCATTTAACACCGCTCTGGCTTTCGCCTCCCCGATAGTTGAAGTGGCAAGACCATCCAAAGCTCCGGGCGTCCTCCACGCATCCCGACATTCCTTGGCAGCAGCCAGATATACCCCCACAGGATCATCACCAATCAAATCCTTTGGGTTAATCAGATCAAGTGACGGATCAGGTTGTTGGCGAAGTCCAAACCCCGTGAAAAGACGAGTTGAAGCTACAAGTTTGTTAATAACGTCCTTAACATCCCACAAGTCACATGGGGTAGCAAGGGACATCTGGTCATTACTAATACTTGCGATCACTGCCGCAGCCCGATTTTGTGAAAGATCAAGCATTCTCAGAGGGTCAGGGTAATTCGACATAACCTACAAATAGCACCTTTTCCAAATCTGTGCATATCTATCCAATCCTCAACTGACAAGTCGGAAACGGCACGTATTATTTCACTTGTAGCCCGCAAGGGCATAGGATGAGAGAGGTCAACACCTTTGGAGGAACTTTCATGAGTGAAAATGCGCAAAAAGCATACGAGGCGATGCAGAGTACTATAGGGTCTGATCCAGTAGCCGGAGAATGGTTTGAGATAAGCCAAGAAAGAATTAACGATTTTGCTGATGCAACGATTGACCATCAGTTCATTCACGTCGACTTAGAACGAGCTGCTCAGACTCCCTTCGGAGGAACCATAGCGCATGGATTTCTCACCCTGTCGATGCTGGTACATCTATCTACGAGCATTCCTGTCGACGATTCCTACAAAGACGTAAGTGGCGTACTGATGGGTATCAACTATGGACTAAACAAAGTTCGGTTTCTCAACCCTGTTCCTGCAGGTTCAAGAGTACGAGCAACTTCACAGCCGATTGATGTCTCTCTAAAAGGAAACGCTATAGATCTCACTAGAAAAATGACAGTGGAGATTGAAGGGCAAGAAAAACCAGCCCTGATCGCAGAATGGATTGGCAGGACAGTTTTTGCATGAGTATTCCTGTTGATCTTGAAAATCTAGAGGACGCACTATCAGAGTATGGAATGAATCCATATCTCATAACGACAGATAGCAGAGCGCATCCACACATTACCCACGTGACCTTATCCAAAGACTCTGAGGGTTTTGTTTGTGGTTTGGGGAGAAAATCGTCAGCGAATGCGCTAGACAGGCCATCTGTGTCCCTGTTATGGCCACCTCCGACACAAGATAGCCATAGCTTAATCGTGGACGGAGAGATAGAAGTCTTAGAAACACAAGAAGGGCCACAGGGCCGTATCGCACCTAAGGCAGCTATTTTCCATCGCCCAGCATTGAGTAAAGATACAAATCAAAACTGCGATGCCGACTGTCAACCCATCTCTATGAACAACGAGCGGTAAGCATGGAACACAAAAAACTTGGCAGGACGGGCTTAAAAGTCTCCCGATTATGTCTAGGGACTATGACTTTTGGAAATCAATGCGACATTAAACAATCTCACCATATTCTCGATTATGCCCTTGAGTCTGGAATCTCATTTCTTGATACAGCAGACATCTACCCTGCAAATGGTGTTCCAGAAGATATTGGTAAAACTGAGCGCATTGTCGGCGAGTGGATTGGGCCAAAACGCGATGATGTTGTGCTCGCAACAAAATGCTTTGCTCCGACTGGACCCAACCCCTGGCAGGGAGGTGCTAGTAGGAGAAATATTCGGGATTCAGTCGAAGCTTCGCTAAAAAGATTACAGACAGACTACATTGACTTGTACCAAATTCATTTCCCCGATTTTGCTACTCCGATAGACGAAACCTTGGAAGCCTTAGATGACCTCATCCACCAAGGAAAAATTCTCTATGCTGGCTGCTCAAATTACCCGGCATGGTATTTAGCCTTAGCAATAGGTGTTTCGGAAGTGAAGGACATTGTCCGATTTGATTGTGTCCAGCCTAGATACAATCTCCTATTTCGGGAACCAGAACGCGACTTGTATGGCCTGTGTGACTTTAAGGACATAGCAGTAATTCCATACAACCCCTTAGCAGGAGGACTACTCACAGGAAAACACTCCAGAGAGGCGCCTAATGAGGGATCAAGGTTTACATTAAAAGGCGGCCAAGGGCAGAGGTACATGGACCGGTATTGGGCGAATGTTTTCCATGAGGCCGTTGACCAGATTCGACCTGTAGCCCAGGAGGTAGGAATTTCTTTAGCTCAGCTAGCCATTGGCTGGGTGCTTGCCAATCCTACTGTCACTTCTCCAATCGTGGGCGCTACGAACCCTCAACAACTTGATGACGCAATACGAGCGGAAGAGAATCCACTAGATAAAGACGTAATTGCTGTGCTTGATGAGATCACACGTGAATTTCGAAGAGGAGACACAGATATCCAATTCCGTAAAAACGAATCTAAATAGTGATCTCTAATCGATAAGTGACTTGATTCTGTCCATCACAATTTCAACATTCGCAATATGATCGGCACTGTGAAGTTTTATTGGATCTCCGAACCTTATCTTTACCGTCGGTCGAGATACTGCAAATAGAGGGAATGCTTTTCCCATTGGCCAAACCTTTTCCGTGCCGGCAATTCCCACAGGAAGGATATGCACATTTGCAGAACTAGCTATTCTTGAAATACCTGGCCTTCCTTGTCCAACCCCTTCTGGACGGTCAGCTTCTGGGACTAGCCTTCCTTCAGGCATTACCGCAACGGAGTACCCGTCTCCGAGAAGAGAGATAGCACGGTTTTCAGCTTCCTCACGAGTTGATTTAGACGCTGGAATGCAACCATTACGTTTTAGCCACCCTCCAATAATTGGTTTTTCAAATAAATCAGCTCTAATGAGACAATGGCAGGTTAACCCCAACTCGTTCAATACTTTCCATGCAATGATGAAATCAAAAAAGCTTCTGTGATTTGCAGCAAGAATGAAGGGCTCATCATCTGGAGTAACGACGTGGTCTGGTGCGTCTACCTTTGCAAAGATCCGGGTAAATGCAGAAAGAAGCCTGCCATTTCTTCGGAATGAGCGCACTTGCTTAATTGGTTTTGAATACTGATGTCCCATGGCATTTATTTCTGGTTCCCTGCTACTTCTGCACTTAAATCGGGTATCCGAAGCTCTCCTTCGATTGTTTGGCCTCCAAGTTCAAGGAATTTCCGAAGGGATCTTTGGCCTTCTTGAGAGTAACAGAGATTATTAAAAATTATGGTTTCATTTATCAGTCCGTCAGTGAGAGAAGGTAAGGAATTCTGCAAAGAAGCTTTTGCACCTATAACAGCAGCAGGATCAAAAGCTGCTATACGATTTGCTAGCCAGTTAACATACTCATCAAGTTCTTCTGAAGGTAACGAACGAGTAAAATACCCCCACTCTTCACCTGTTCGCGCATCCAAATCTATTCCGCCTAAGATGAGCTCAGCAGCTCTGCTGTAGCCCACTAAGGAAGGAAGGCGTTGAGTCCCTCCTCCGCCCGGAATTATGCCAATAGGTACTTCCATTTGATTCATTTTCGTTTTATCTAAATCGGCGAATCGCATATCGCAAGCCATAGCGATCTCGCTTCCCCCTCCACCAATTCTTCCAGAAATTTTACATATAGTGACTTTGGGCAGAACTCTTAACCGCTCACACAGGGCATCAAAAATATTCAGCTCATGGTCGCCAGAACTTTGCTGGGTGCTCGGGCTATCTAGGAGAGCAGTTACATCAAAATGAGCAAGGAAGAAATTCGGGTTTGCACTCTGAAAGACAACGACAATATGTTCTGAGTCATTTTCAAGCCAATGCGACAATCGAATCAGGTCTACTAGAAGTGATTTCGTGATGAGGTTTATTGGAGGGTTATCTATTGTTATCCAAAGGACCTGATCTACAGAGGAAAGCTGGAGATGGTTGTATTCTGGGGCTTCACTCTCCGACACGAACTACGACCTTCCCCCAAGTTTTCCTATCAGCGAGATCCTGGATGGCTTGAGCGCCACTTTGATATTCATATGGTGGGAAAATAAGCGGATCTACTTCCCCAGTCCCAGCTAATTCAAGGACAGACCTCATTTGCGAATCTAGCGATTTTGGATTTCGACCTAATGATGCGCCCCAATGTACCCCAACGACACTGTAGTTCTTTAGAAGCATATGGTTTGCAGGAAGGTCAGGAATCCCGGCAACGAACCCAATAATAAGTAAACGACCGTCCCATGCCATACATCTCCGAACTTGATGAGTCGTTTCTCCCCCAACTGGATCATAAGCAACATCTACACCGCCGTTACTTGCATCTCGAACTTCATCAACCCACTCAGGGTTTATTTGGTGATCAACTACATAGTCAGCGCCGAGTATTTTTGCCTGCTCTACTTTCTCTTTTCCACCGGCCACCGCAATCACCTTTGCGCCAGCAGCTTTCCCTAGTTGTATTGCAGCAGAACCTGTTCCACCAGCGGCACCGGTGATTAATAGTGTTTCACCTTCAGCTAATTGGCCACGCTCATGTAAAGCAAACCACGTAGTTCCATAATTTACTGGCACTGCTGCCGCCTTCTCCAAAGCAAACGATTCAGGAACTTTCCATACACCCATCTCATGGACGTTCACCTGATCAACTAATCCCCCTCCAAGCATCATGACCCTATCTCCGATTTCTAGTGTGGTTACTTCAGGTCCGACAGCGGAGACAATTCCCGCGCTTTCCCCGCCGGGGATCCAAGGTAATGCTGGTTTAACTTGGTATTCCCCTCGGCATTGGAGAACATCTGGAAATGAAATACCCACAGCTTTAATAGAGACTGTAACTTGGCCAGCTTCGGGTTCAGGGGCCGCAGCGATCTCAATTAGCTCAAGCTTCTCTAATGGATCCCCTAAATCGTGCAGTTGCCATGCTCTCATTGTTCAAGTTCCCCCTGATGAATTAGGATACGCTCTTCGTTATTTGTATTCTGCAAATATTCTGTACGTCAAACCGAAAGAGAAAAATGAAAGATGTGAAACCAAATAGGGACTTCACAATGGCGGAAGTAGCCGAAGGGGTTTATGTCTGGTTAGCGCCGAATGGGTCATGGGGGATGAGTAACGCTGGGTTAGTTTTAAGCCAAAACGAATCGATGATTGTCGATACTATGTTTGATCTTGATCTCACACGTTCGATGCTAGGTGCTATGGCAGCAATAGAACCGCGGACTAAAGAGAGCGTAGATGTTCTAATTAATACCCATGCCAATGGGGACCACTGTCATGGTAATGAACTCGTTCCTACGAAAAGAGTAATTGCATCGGAGGAAACCGCTACAGAAATGCATGAGTTACCTCCTGCGGCTCTCCATGCAATGGTCGAGCGGTTCAAAGGTGACTCATCAGCGCTTGGTCAATATATACAGTGGGCCTTCGGGGATTTTGATTTTTCCAACATCTCTATTCGTTTACCAACAGAAACATTTACGAAGGAAATGTCGATCAGCATAGGAGATTTGGAGATAGAACTTATTGAGGTTGGGCCCGCCCATACACGGGGTGATGTCATCGCTTATATCCCATCCCGTAATGTCGTATTTACTGGCGACATTTTGTTTAATCTTGAGACCCCTATCATGTGGTCAGGTCCTGTAGACAATTGGATAGCAGCATGTGATCGGATTGCCTTATTTGATGCTGTAACGATTCCAGGTCATGGCCCTATAACGGGGCGTAAAGGCGCTTTGGAAATGCGAGATTATTGGATTCTACTTCGAGATCAAACTCGAGCGAGATTTGAAGAAGGGATGAGTGTCTTTGATGCTGCTCGTGATATTGATCTTGGTTCTTATGACGGTTGGGGGGGTTCAGAGCGAGTTTTCCTCAACGTGAATTCCCTGTATAGGGAGTTCGGAAGCCAGAGCGTGGTTGAAGATGTAATGGAGATATTTGCTGAAATGGGGGCTACGTTTATTCGTAAAAATGGCTTACCGGCTGACCAGGGTGACTAGTCAGCCGGTAAGGAAGGCCCAATGGGGGATATGGACCATATAAGGACGTGAAACGCTTAGATACTTGAGCTCTTGATTTTATTTCGTAAAGCCGGATTGATTCCGGAGTCCCTTGCCTTTTTTGTTATCTTTTCTTTCAGGGACAGTGTTAACTATTTCAGTCGCCTTATCTGGAATGCCTGCTGCTTTCTCAGCGGCTTCCTCCGGGGTGAGCTTTCCATCGGCTACTGCTTGATTGAGTCGTTCTGTCATCGCAGCCACGATCGCATCGACAATAGTTTCAGAACTAATTCCATTGGCTTCGGCAGTTTCACCTAACGTTTGGCCGTTAGCGAATCCTTCTTTCACGACGTCAGTATCTAGCCCGACTTCAAGAAGGATTTCACCAATGAAGGCGCCTCTCTTAGGCCCATGGTCTTTGCCTTTTCGTTTTTCTTGATTACTAGACTCTTCTTTATTCGTTTCCGATTCAAATAACGAGGCATCATCCTGAGCTGATGCCAGAAGAGGAACAGCTACTAGGGCGCCTCCGAAGATCGATGCGGCAGCTACAGCTATCGTAAATGTTCTTTTTAAAGTCATTTGGACTTTCCTTTCATAAGGGGTTAGTCCGCATTATTGCCAAGTGTAGTAAGAGTTACCTTAAGAGAAGGTAAGAGTTCATTAAGAATCTTAATTAAGTTTTTATTGCTTTATGTTCACGCCGTCGGGCTGCTGTAAACCCATCTACAGCGAATAAAAGCAACCCAAACCAAATAATTGAGTACCCGATGAACCTTTTTCCATCGAAATCTTCACCATATGCAAAGATTCCGAGCAGAAGTTGAAGAGTCGGAGTAATGTATTGCAAAAGGCCGAGAATGCTCAAAGGTATACGTCGTGCTGATGAGGCAAATAGAAGCAGAGGAACCCCCGTGGCTATGCCTGAGAGCAGTATCAGTACCGTCACGCTAGTACTTATGCTCAGGTTATTAGCAGCATTCCCCCTGATTAGGAGAAACACTAGTGCTGGTATTGCCACAGTGGATGTTTCAATGGTTAGTCCAGTTAGTGGCCCAGCGGGAGCAACTTTGCGTATTAAGCCATAGAGAGCGAATGAGCATGCGAGTGAAACAGAAATCCAAGGGAAAGAGCCAAGCGCGACCGTAAGCCATAGAACCCCAATGAAAGCGAGGCTGACAGATAGCCATACTGCTGACCTAAGCTTCTCTCTTAGAATGACCACCCCTAGAAGTACATTCATTAAAGGATTCATGAAATATCCTAGAGAGGCATCAACAACATGATTACTATCAACCGCCCATACGAACATCCCCCAATTAAATCCGATTAGAAGGCCACAAGTCATCCCCGCAAGCAGTCCGTTTCCAGAGAAAACCACATCACGAAGGTCCTTACTTCTCCTAAATAGTTTGATCGCAAAAAGGGTGAAGACGAATGTGCAAAGTATTCGCCAGGAAAGAACATCTATTGCGTCAATTTCCGTAAGAGCTTTCCAGAAAATAGGGGAGAGGCCCCAGAGAACGTATCCAGATAAGCCGAACCATATTCCGCGATTCATCTCGTTAACCATCCTCTTCCACCCTCCTTTCCTAAGTAATGAGTCTCGTCGACCAGCATGCATTTATAATGTGTGCTTTATGTAGCCTAACGTGGTTCATCTATTTGCTACGGCTACTCTTCAGGTATGCGAACTAAAGAATTCTCTATAGTGGTGCTAGCCGCTCTTCCGCTCATCTGGTTTTCAAGTTGTGGCAAAACCTCTGAACCCGAAGTTGTAACTGTATCTAATATCTCTTCGGAAGCTGTTGAAGACCTGCTTTCATCTGCGTTTGTGGTAGAAGGTCTCGCTTGTCAGAGGAAATCAATTGGATCCGGCATAGCTGTTGAAGCAGGTATTCTTACCAATGCACATGTGGTTGCTGGAACAGGTGATTTACATGTTGTTGATCGAAACGGCGATCAATATTTGGCACAAATAGTTGCATTTGACCCCCAGACAGATCTTGCCCTCCTACATGCTGATGGATTAAATGCGCCTCCACTTCCAGTTGCTCTTCCTAAGAAAGGGGCTTACGGGGTTGCTCTGGTAGGAGGAGACGGCCAGATTAAAGCTATTCCTGCAAATATTGATCGAGTAGTGGATATAAACATTGCAGACATCTACGGAGAAGGTGAATACCGTCGAAAGGGAATGCAATTAGAAGCCGATATTTCTCCAGGTGATTCCGGTGGGGCTATTATCGATAGCACTGGGAGCGTAGTTGGCCTTGTTTTTTCCCGTTCGAATAAAACAGATGGTGTCTCGTATGCAGTTTCTAGCGAAGAGTTTCCTCTTGTCACAGAAGATATCTCACCTAATGGAGTTGACAATGGTGAATGCTTGAGGAAGTAACTAGGAGTCTTTACTAAATGAAGAAATGGCGAAGACTCAGGAACCATGTAAAATACAAACAATTGATGGAGTGGGGATGAGTAGAGAGAAAATCATTGAA
>CACFFD010000032.1 GCA_902565595.1 Actinomycetota bacterium | reverse complement strand
ATTGATCGGCGTGCACCTTACCGGCTCGTTAAATGGGTGGAGCGCCCCTAAAGACATTATTTTGAAAGTGGCTGAAATCTTAACGGTAAAAGGCGGAACCGGAGCAATAGTTGAATATTTCGGCGAAGGAGCAAACAGCTTATCAGCCACAGGAAAAGCAACTATTTGCAACATGGGAGCTGAAATCGGAGCGACAACTTCCGTTTTCCCCTACGACGAAGCTATTGAGCGCTACCTGAAATCCACTTCTCGAGAAGCTGTTGCAGACCTTGCAAACCAGCATGCAAGCAACCTAAAGGCCGACCAAGAAGTCCTCGATAGCCCTGAGAAATTCTTCGATCAAGTGATCGAAATTGACCTATCACAATTACGTCCTCACATTAACGGACCGCATACACCTGATCTCGCCCGAGAGTTAAAAGATCTCGGTGAAGAAGCTACTGAAAATGGATGGCCACTTGAAATCAGCGCGGCCCTTATCGGCAGCTGCACCAACTCTTCATATGAAGACATAACACGTGCTGCGTCAATCGCCAGAGAGGCAGCAGCTTCTGGACTCAAAACCAAAACACGTCTCCTCATTACCCCCGGATCAGAAAAGGTCCGAGCTACCATTACCCGTGACGGACTTCTTGCTGACTTTGAGGCTCTTGGAGCAGTCGTATTGGCAAATGCTTGCGGCCCATGTATCGGCCAATGGGATAGATCACTGGAAGATCATGAACCCGGAACACCCAATGTTATCGTCACCTCCTACAACAGGAATTTCCCCAAACGTAACGATGGTGATCCAGCCACCCTTGCTTTTGTCACCTCACCTGAAACCGTTATGGCACTAGCCCTTTCAGGAAGGGTCGATTTTGACCCAGTCACCGACGAGTTGGTAAATGAAGACGGAGAAAGCGTCAAGCTATCCACACCTGAAGGACTGGAACTCCCCCCCAGTGGTTTCGACCCCGGAGAAGACACCTTCCTTCCTCCCCCATCCGATGGAAGCGAAGTCGAAGTTCTCGTTTCTCCTGACTCCAACCGCCTCCAACTTTTAACTCCATTCAGCCCATGGGACGGAAACGACTATGAGGATCTCCCTATACTTGTCAAAGCAAAAGGGAAATTCACAACTGACCATATTTCCATGGCAGGTCCATGGCTAAAATACCGTGGCCATTTAGAGAACATCTCCGGAAACCTATATTTGGGGGCTGTCAACGCATTCTCTGGATATGAAGTAGGACACGGCAAGAACCTATTAACCGGCGAAGTGCAGACTTTCCCTGACATCGCGAAGTCATATCATGAATCGGGACAACAGTGGGTTGTGATAGGTGATGAAAACATGGGAGAAGGATCAAGCCGAGAACACGCCGCCATGGAACCAAGGTTTCGTCTAGGAGTTGTTGCTATAGCAAGAAGTTTCGCCCGAATACATGAAACCAACTTGAAGAAACAAGGCATGCTTCCCCTCACCTTCATTAACCCGGACGACTACGACCGCATAGAGGAGAGTGACCGAATTAGTGTATTGGGCCTAGCAGATTTAACACCAGGGAACCCCGTCACTGTTGAAGTCAGAAAATCAAATGGGGACACATTTACTTTTGAAACGACCCATACTTTCAGTGAAGACCAAATAAAGTGGTTTGTTTCCGGGTCTGCACTAAACGTTATACGTGAACAAACTGCTGCAGATTAATTAGGGCGAAATCTCTCTGCAGGGGGCGGGTTAGGAAACTATCTAATATATAGATAGGATACAAAAAATCGTTATTCTGAGAGATGGCCACTATGGACATTCGACAATTAAACGCCCTAGTTGCCGTAGTTGATCACGGTACTTTCAGTGCCGCAGCTAGTGCCTTGCATACTGTGCAGTCAAATGTTTCAACTCATATCCTTCGACTTGAACGTGAACTCGATGTTGCCCTTATCGATCGCACTTCTGGGACGTTGACCGAAGAAGGAGTCCTTGTAGTTGAACGAGCTAGAAGAATCCAAACCGAGCTTGAAGCAATAGCCCTAGATGTCACAGCACTCCACTCAGAGGTCGGTGGAGTCGTCAAACTAGGCCTAATTGGCACAACAGGGCGATGGCTATCACCAAAGCTTCTAGATTCCATTAACGAGACACACCCGAAAATAATTGTACAAATCGTTGATGCAACAACTAGCAGTTTGATCCCACTCGTAGTTCAAGGCAATGTCGATGGGGCCGTAGTGAACCTTCCCATATCCCACCCAGATATTCTCATAGAACCACTTTTTGAAGAAGAGCCGATGCTCGTCGCACCCAAGGACCATCCCCTTGCACAATTTGACAAGATCTTGCCGGAACATCTTGCCGCCTATCCCCTGCTCCTCAACCCTAAGGGAGTCCCATTTCGAGACAGCCTTGACCAGGATCTTGCAAAAGAAGATATTACATTAACCCCTAAGGCAGAAGTTGATGGGATGAGACTCCTTGCTTCGTTAGCGGCAGACGGATTCGGAGCGGCTGTACTTCCTGCAACTGCTGCTCAGGGCAGCGAAGAATGGAAACGGATCCCCCTACCTGGCTTCACAAGACGTGTCGTCGGGTTCGCCGTCAATCGACGCGTACCCTTGTCTGCAACTGCTCGAGCTGTTCGTGATGCTCTCAAAAAAACAATCAGCGACCATGGTTCGCATCAAGACGGCATTTTCATGGCGGCTTAAATTCCCTATTTCTTCCAATTTCTAAACCTTCAGCCACTAAGATCATACTGTGAGCACAGAAACTACTACTTCAGTCGAACTGCTGGCACAGATATCTTCGAATTCAAAAGTCGCTCACAATAAGCGCGAATCTGGTGACTACATAAGCGTAAGTATCGGATCTCCATCTGAACCTATTGCACTAAGTGGCAATGACGGCATCAAACTAGCCGCTGGCGCTGAAACCGCTTTTCACCACCGAATTCCATTAGTCATCCATCTAAATTCAACCGGCGCCCCTCCCGATTCTGGAATAGAAGCACTTTATGGTTGGGGATCAGCCGCAAAACAACTAACACGATGTTCCGGTGTTATACCGACGATAATCTGCGTTCATCAAGCAGCAGTTGCTGGATCTGCACTACTTTTAGGTCTCGTCGATTTCGTAATAATGGTCAAAGATTCTTTTACTTACGTAAGTGGACCAAGAATGGTTCAAGAGTTCACAGGCGTGCCTGTAGACCAAGAAGCCCTCGGAGGTTCCGGTAAACACGCTCAAACATCAGGAGTTGCGTCTTTCGTTGCCTCCGATAGCGACTCGGCAATTGAACTAATCGATGAACTGCTTTCGCTCATTCCACAAAACTCTGCCTCTCTGCCAATACATGTTTCATCTAACGACCCAACGGACCGTGAATTAAACGGGATAGAAGGAATTATTCCTCAATCAGCAACGGGAAGTTACGACGTCCGAGACATTCTTAAAGAAGTTTTCGATGACGGCTTGCTCACAGAAATCCGGAAAGAGTGGGCCACTAATCTTGTCACATCCTTCGCAACATTAGGAGGTCACCCTGTCGGAGTCGTAGCAAATCAACCCCAGTCACTTGCTGGGACCTTAAATATAGCCGCATCACAAAAAGGAGCAAGATTTGTAAGCTTCTGCGATGCCTTTAACATACCGATAATAACTTTCGTCGATACCCCCGGTTTTCAGCCCGGCAAAGACCTCGAGTGGCGCGGAATGATCCGGCATGGAGCTCAATTAGCTTTCGCATACGCACAAGCAACTGTTCCAAGAATATGCGTCACTCTGAGGAAAAGTTACGGTGGCGCCTACATTGTCATGGATAGCAAATACATGGGCAACGACCTCTCTATCTCTTGGCCGTCAGCAGAAATTGCTGTAATGGGAGCAAAGGGGGCTGTAGAGATCCTCCACCGAAAGGCAAACGAGGATGAGCGGTCAATTCTTGAGGAAGAATATGAGAACCGCCTTCTTAATCCCTATATGGCAGCTGAGCGGGGTTCAGTAGATATCGTCATTACGCCTGCTGAAACGCGAAGAAAGGTCTTTGCTGCACTCCAGCCACTCCTGACAAAGAGAGAGAAGCTCCAAAAACGGCTTCATGCCAATACGCCTCTCTAAATTCGCATATAAGAGATGGAATAAGTCAACTTTGCTAGTAAAAGCGACCTGATTTTCCGATACAATGACGTACTGATCAACGCATGGGAGTAACACTTGTCAGAGTCAATTACCGTCACCGATAATCGATCCGGAGAGTCTGTTGAGATCCCGATTGTTCATGGTGGAGTTGACTCCAGTGCATGGACTAAGTTACTTCCAGGTCTTTGGTTCAAGGACGAGGGCTTTGCCGCTACTGCTGTGACAAATAGTTCAATCACCTTTATCGACGGAGCAGCTGGCCAACTTGAATACCGAGGGTACCCAATAGAGGATTTAGCAAGCAACTCCTCATTTCTGGAAGTTGCGTTCCTGCTACTCAATGGAGAGCTTCCAAACCAAGATGAATTGACTTCATGGGAAGAAACGATCGCAGCAAATTCTGATCTAGATCCAAACCATCACAATGCATTGCTTCAGGCCTTCCAAAAAGACTCCCACCCTATGGGCATGTTGACCTCGGCTCTCGCGGCATTATCTTCTATGTACCCTGATGCCCGTGACATTGAAGATCCTGCAATTCGGGCCAAACACACCATCAATCTAATCGCAAAAATTCCTTCGATTGCCGCAGCAGCCGAAAACTTTAGGAACGGCAAGGAAATTCAGTCTTCCAGGCATGACCTTAGCTACACAGAGAACTTTCTTTCTGCAATATACGGTGACGGCGATAGTGAATACCTGCCTGACCCCATATTCACAAAAGCCTTGGAGCAGCTCTTCATTCTTCATGCTGACCACGAGCAGAATTGCTCGACGACTGCCGTTCGTGTAGTTGGCTCTGCCCACGCTGACCCATATTCGGCGATTGCTGCTGGAAGTGCAGCACTATCTGGTCCAAGACATGGAGGAGCGAACGAAGCTGTCATTAATATGCTCGACGAAATTGGCACATTAGAAAATGTCGATGCTTTCGTTGATTCAGTTAAGAACGGTGATGACTTACTTTGGGGATTTGGCCACCGCGTCTACAAAAACTATGACCCCAGAGCGCAAATCATTAAAGACACCGCCCATCAGATCTTTGAAGTAACTGGAAAGAATCCAAAATTAGATATCGCTTTAAAACTTGAAGAAACTGCGCTTGCTGACGATTATTTCATCAGCCGAAAGCTTTATCCAAATGTTGATTTCTATAGTGGACTTATATATCAGGCTATGGGCTTTCCTGTAAAGATGTTTACAGTTCTCTTTGCCATAGCTAGAACGTCTGGCTGGCTTTCACACTGGAACGAAATGCTCGAGAGAAATACACGAATTGCACGACCAAGACAGCTGTACATAGGAAATTCAACACGGGAATTCACAAGCATCCAGGATCGATAGATTACGACCTGTTTCCTGCACCCCTAAATGATGCCATCATCGCTCCAGCGACGATCGCCGCTGTTTCAGCTCTAAGCACTTGATCGCTAAGGCAGACTTTAGGTAAATTAAATTCGTATTCACTTTGCGACCATCCTCCTTCAGGCCCTATGGCTAGACATGTGCAACTCTCAGTAATCTGTTTTCCACTCGCATCAGCCATTGCCATTTCTGGAAGAGCCGCTACATCCGCAAAAGAAGATACGAAAGCAACCTGCGGCAACCAAATTCCTTTAGACTGCTCGATTGCCGAATGAATGATCCGCTTTAATCGTTGTTCATTCCTCGATTGTTTTGATTCATCCCACAACGGTACTGAATGCTCTGCCGGGAATAAAATAATCTCGTCTACACCAATTTCAGTTAGTTTCTGCACAACAAGATCTGGTTTTCCTGATTTCGCAAGTGAAACGGCGACGGTCAAAGAATGCCTTCGTTGCTCCTGCAAACGTATCCCATCGACAATTTCAACAAAAGTTCCAGAAAAGTTGAATACGCCCCAAGCACCCTTTCCGTCTGTTGCAGTAATGAGACTATTAGGTTTACTGCGTAGAACTTTCTTTAAGTGATGAAGCTTCTCCTCGCTCAATTCTGGTGTTTCTAAATTCTCTATAAGGACATGAGGGTAATTCGAAGCTGCTAATTCTCTGATGCCGGAGTCACGCATTTTAGTGACGCTTACGGTTTCTAGACTTCTTATCAGATGTCTTTTCATCGCGGATCTGCGCTAATTCTCCTAGCAACTTTCTTTCTTCCTTAGTTAGATCCACTGGAGTGTCAACAATGATAGTAACAATTAAATCCCCTCGACCTCTTCTTTGTAATTTAGGAACACCCTTACCGCGAAACCGAATTCGTTCTCCGGTGCGAGTCCCAGCAGGTATCACTAGGTGTTCTTCACTGTCAATTGCTAGATACTCGACAGTGGCTCCTAGAGCGGCTTGAGTAACTGGAATCCATAATTCTTCATAAAGGTCATCACCTACTCGTTCAAATCTTTCATGTTCTGCCACCTGATAACGGACGTGTATATCCCCGATTCCTCCACCTCTCGGACCAGCATGGCCCATGCCTGATAATCTCTGAGTCACTCCTGTCGTTATACCTACTGGAATCCCAACCGTAAATCTTTTTTTCTTCCTCTGAACTCCCATTCCGTTACATATTTGACAAGGATCAAGAATCACTGAACCATAGCCAAGGCAGGCTCGACACTCTACCGTAGACATCATCTGCCCCAATAAACTCTGTCGAACTTCTTGGATGACCCCCCTTCCTTCACACCTAGAGCATGACTCTGGTACGCTCTCATCTCTTGAACCACTCGCTTCGCACGCTTCGCATGGCACTGACACTTCGATTTCGAATGATGTTTCACCACCGAGAACAACCTCTTCTAAAGTGACACTCACGAGAACTTCCGCATCGCTCCCCCTAGGAGGGCCGGATTGCCTGAAGCTTGAATTATTAAATGGGCTGCTTCCCCCAAAAAACGCTTCAAAGATGTCTGAAATCCCTCCAGCGCCTTGAAATCCTGACTGGGGACTACCTCCGAAAGTTCCGAATTGATCATACTGTTGGCGCTTCTGGTCATCGCTTAGAACTTCGTAAGCTTGTGCTACATCTTTAAACCTTTTCTCTGCTTCTGCATCTCCAGGATTAGCATCAGGATGGTATTTCCGAGCTAAAGTCCGATACGCCTTTTTGATTTCATCTTGAGTTGCGGTTCGTGACAAGCCTAGAACCTCATAGAGATCTACATTCATCACTGGTCCTCACTAGTTCTAGTTCGCATTTTTATTAAAATCCCTCAGGCGTCACCGATCAATCACCCAGTTTAAGCGCAGAAATAAAGGCTTCTTGAGGAACGTCGACTCTTCCGATAGATTTCATCTTCTTTTTTCCTTCTTTTTGTTTTTTTAACAGCTTGTTTTTTCGCGTTACATCGCCCCCGTACAGCTTTGCCGTGACGTCTTTTCGGTATGCCTTTACTGTTTCTCTAGCTATTATTTTGCTAGATATTGCTGCTTGTATTGGAACATCGAATTGTTGCCTCGGAATCAGTTCTTTTAATTTTTTACTCATTTGTTGACCATAGTCGTATGCCTTAGTGCGGTGAACAATCGAACTAAATGCGTCTACAGATTCTCCTTGAAGCAAGATATCGACTTTAACTAAATCGGATGCAGCATAGCCATCATTGTCGTAATCCATGCTTGCATAACCTTGCGTGCGGCTTTTCATCTGATCAAAGAAGTCCATCACTACTTCGGCGAGCGGCATTCTATAGACTAATTCCACTCGCTCGGGAGATATGTACTCCATCTTCTCCATACTCCCCCTCCGCGTCTGACATAGATCCATTAATGACCCTGTATAGGTGCTTGGAGTGATAATAGAAGCACGTAGATATGGCTCTTCTATTGATTCGACCGAATTTTGTTGTGGGACGTCACTTGGGTTATCCACATGAATAATTTCACCATTGGAGAGCGTAATCCGATATTCAACCGAAGGCGCAGTAGAAATTAACGTCAGATTGAATTCCCTTTCCAATCTCTCACGTACGATTTCCATATGTAATAAGCCAAGAAAGCCACATCTAAATCCGAAACCTAATGCCCCTGAAGTTTCAGGCTCGTAGGTGAAGCTTGAGTCATTAAGTCGGAGTTTCTCTAAAGCGTCCCGCAAACTGGGATATTCATCGCCATCAATTGGGTACAGGCCGCTAAATACCATCGGCTTAGGTTCGCGATAACCCTCTAGAGGTGAGGCTGCTTTCCTGTGAACCTCGGTGATGGTTTCTCCTGCTCGTGCATCTCCTACATCTTTAATTCCTGCAATGAGATAACCGACCTCTCCAGCTGACAGCGTTTCCACAGGCGTAGTGTCAGGCTTACGGATTCCTATCTCTTCGACACCTGAGGCCTTCCCTACTTGCATGAAATGAAGTTTGCTATCGGATGACAATACGCCGTTCATTACTCTAATAGAACTAACTACTCCCCTGTATTGATCATAATGGCTGTCAAAAATCAGGGCTTGAAGTGGGCTATCACTTTCCCCATTGGGAGGAGGTACTCGATCCACGATTGAATCTAATAGTTCGAAAACCCCTTCTCCTGTCTTTGCGCTCAGTCGAAGGATCTCCCCTGCCGGTATTCCAAGTACCTGCTCTATTTCACTGGCGCATTCATCGGGTTCTGCTGCTGGAAGGTCAATCTTGTTAAGAGCCGCCACGATTTCTAAATCATTTTCTAAAGCTAGGTAAGTGTTAGCAAGAGTCTGCGCTTCTATCCCTTGAGCTGCATCTACCAATAGAATGACCCCTTCACATGCTGCAAGTGAACGGGAGACTTCGTAACCAAAATCAACGTGCCCCGGAGTATCTATTAGATTTATTGTTACATCGCCATGTTTAAGCGAAACGCTTTGTAGCTTTATCGTTATTCCGCGTTCACGTTCAAGATCCATAGAGTCTAAATACTGCTCTCTCATCTCACGCGGATCCACTGCTCCACAGATCTCTAGCATCCGGTCAGCGAGGGTAGATTTCCCATGATCGATATGGGCTATTATCGCTATGTTACGTATATTTGACTGTTGTATCATTACTTTTACTGTAGGTGTCTGATTTTTATGCTGCTTGGGTAGCATACGAGATAACTACTGATGGTAGGTGCCTATAGAGGCAACTTCCATTATTTCAAGCTGAAGGTCATGAAATGGCAAACATTAAAAGTCAAATAAAGCGAAACCGGCAAAATGATAAACGCCGTGGTCGCAATAAGGCAATACGATCTGAGATCAATTCTCGTGTCAAAAATGCTCTCGCATCTGCTGAGTCAGACGACAATAGCGAAGAAGCACTCCGACTTGCCATAAAGAAAATAGACAAAGCTGCAAGTAAGAACATCCTTCATAAAAACACTGCTGCTAGAAAAAAGAGTCGCCTGACGAAGCGTCTCAATGAGCTAAATAGTTAGTCTAAGCAAGATACAGGTAAGCAAGTCTAGCTACTAGGACTTCAAGGATTGCCTCTCCCGGAAGGGCAGATTGACCTCGTAATGCTAAATCGGCATCATACAAAAGAGATATCGCCTTTTTTGACTGAGAGCTTCCCAACTTACGTGCATCATGTAGTGATTTACCTGCGCGAAATGAAGACCCTTTATCGCCCAAAACAGTAGCGGCTTCTTCAGCGGTGACAAGATTCAATCCTGCTAGACGGAGAATACGGCTGAAATGCCCATGAAGGATAGCGAGAATTTGCATTTCATGACGACCTCCGGCATGACGTAAGCGCTTAAGCTTTTGAAGTGCAACTGTGGCATTCCCACTGGCAATAGCGTCCGTAAGTTCCCAAGGGGGGATATCTCCAGCGGATCCAAGATACGGCAGTACATCCTCACGTGTTACCAATTTGTCTTCGCCAAAAATAGACTTCAATGTTTCAAGAATCCCTTGGACTCCGGCGACATCTTCACCAGTGTTTTCAGTCAGGGCCTGTATAGCAGCCTGGTCAAGTGAAACACCGCTAAGCGCTACCTGATCACGAATCCATGCCCCAGTCTTCCGACCAACTCGTGTATCAATAACTTCACCAGAACGCTCGATTGCTTCCAAAAGAGGTTTAGGGATTTGAGATAGCCGCTGTTGATTTGGCCCTTTCTCCCAAACCAGTATCAACCTCGTACTTTCCAAAGGATTTTCCAAATACTCTATGAGCGGTGCAACCATTTGTTTCTTTGAGAAGGCCCCCATATCCCTACCGACCACAACGCGTGAATGAGTAAGAAACGGAATAGTTTGGGCGGCTGTAAGGAGAGCTTCAAGCGAGTATTCTCCATCCTCAGTTCGATGACCAAGCTCACTCACTTCCTCCATTCCTATATCCCGGCTTTCCCCGTTGAGGAGTCGTTCAGTCAGTGCCCTCAATGCATTCCCGATTAATGTCGAGTCATCTCCTCTTATTAAGTACGCGCTCGCAAAATCAGCCATGTTAAACGATACATCAGTTTCAAATGGGTAGAGGCTGAAGAGTTAGTATATTTCTCTCGATAATTTCTGACGGTAGATTTTTGTTTCATCGCTTTCTGGCCCTAAAAGGTCAAGTAGGTCCACGAATTCTTCACGAGCCTTCTCATCACGTTTCACAATCCCTAATAGTTCCTCAAGTCGTTTGACTATCTCTATCTGAGAAATTTCTCCAGTTCTCGCTTGTGCAGCAATGTGGCGAGTTTCCGGTGACTCAGGAATCCTCTTAAGTAGATCAAGGGCCGCTTCACCCCTATCATTTTCTACATAAATTTTTGCAAGTTTGGTGATAGCTTCCGGATGATCAGGAAATGCTTGCAAGACTTCTTCAAGAGATTTTTCAGTCCCATCTTCTAAGAGTTGGTCCAGTATTTCATCCTGCGCGTTCGGAAGTAGTCCTTCGACAAACGATGCTACTTCCGCTTCCCCCTTCGCTCCGATAAAGGCATCGACTACTTCACCATCTTTGATCCCGAATACTGCAGGTATGCTTTGAACTTGAAAACTTTGAGCGATTTGGGGATTTTCATCAATGTTGACCTTCGCTAGTTCCACTTTCCCCTCGGTTGCTTTTACACATTTTTCTAGGATCGGTCCCAACGCTTTGCATGGCTCACACCACGGCGCCCAAAGGTCAACAATTACTGGAACAAGCTTTGACCTCTCAAGTACCTCTTCAGTAAATGTTGCATCAACTACATCCGCCATATTTATTCTCTCCTTTGATTCGCTCTTAACCTCTAACAAGCATTTTATAAGACTGGCTTATTGCAACCATCTGTTAAGTTGAGAGGTCGTTTCAAACCGATCTTGATAGTTCTGACAATATCTTTTCCTCGACCGAAGGCACCCGATATATCGCACAATATATTTTGCACTCCCTGTGGAGCTAAGGGGAATTGAACCCCTGACCTCTTCCATGCCATGGAAGCGCTCTACCAACTGAGCTATAGCCCCTTGCGAAGGTACTGTATCCAACTTTTGTTCTATTTCAGCGAGGATTTGCACCTTCAGTAGAGGCCATTGAAATAACTGGCCTATCGCTCCACAGGCGCTCAAGTTGATAGTAATCCCGTTCCTTCGAAGTAAATACGTGGACAAGGAATTCTCCGTAATCCATCAGAACCCACCTATGTTCATCGTTTCCTTCGATCCGGCTTGGCGAAGGACCTCCAGCTTCTTTGATGGCTATCTCTACTTCTTCGACTATTGCCTTAACTTGTCTGGTAGTCCTTCCAGATGTAATCACAAAATATTCCGCAATTGTAAAAACATCGCCTACATCTACAACGACAGTGTCAAGGCCAGATTTCTCTCCAATAGCTCCTGTAGCAATTGCCAGCCACCCTGCTAAGTCACTACTTGAAGCAATTACTGGGCGAGGATCCTGCAAACTACTTCCCCCCTATAAGGTCATCTCCGACGATGATAGTTACTTCAACAGCTGCGTCTGTGAGTGGTTCAAAAAATATCTCTCCACCACCAAGCATCTCTTGGTATTCCTCGACAAGCTCAGCATTCTCATCATCGTGATAAATCAACTCTGTTCCCTTGCCGAATTCAGACGCATTACCAAGAATAACGATCTGGGCACCCGCCCTTACAAGCCCTGCTGAGTAGTCTCCTGCTAGATCCAAGCCTCCCACACCATCAAGCAAGCGTACCGTTGTCCGTGCTCCGGGATTATTAGGAAGAGGAAATGGGACCATATCTAATACAGCATCTATCACTATTTCACTGTCGACATATGTACCCTCTGGCTTCATACTTTGTGATATCTGAACTACAACTACTTCCCCCCGCGACAATCCCCACACCATCCGACCAAACCCGCTGTCCACCTCGCCAGGGAGTAGGGCTGCATCATTGCCTGTCGATATTGCTTCTATCCATATCTTCCAGAACAGCTCTTGACGTATATGACGTAATTGTCCTGACTCGTCATCTTCGGAATTACTAAGAAACCTACCAACTTCATCGGAATTCAATTGCGTAGTTCCCCCATATAAGCAGCACTCCGATTCAGGACCTAATGAAACTTCATCTACAGCCGTTTCATAGGAAGAAACATCAAGATCGACGCTAAGTGGAGACACCAAATCAACATAAACATCCCAGTTCGACGCGGACATGGTATTAACACTCGTAAAACCAATAGTTAAAAAATCTCTGAGTGATCTGTCCACTTCATCGACGCCTCCAGAAGCGAACATAGAAGCGATAGTCTCTCCATCTCCTAAGATTGTTTTCGGATTCAGTAGAAGGATAGATCCACCCTCATCGTTAGGGCCAAGCCCAATAATTGCAACCATTACCAGATTTCCCGCTTCATCCACGCCAAGCGTCAAATGAGAAGGTGTAGCTGATACATAAGTGAAGTAGCCCGGCTGCGAAGGGTCGATAACGATTTCACCAAAATCTCCGTCTGTTGAATTCAAAATAGCCGCAGTTGCGTTCCATACAAATAAAGGTATTGCTATCAAAAAGGCAACAGCCAGAACAGGAAACGCCCACATCCACCATGGCCTCTGGAGCAGTAACCTCTTCAATCCAACTTCACCTATACAGGCCTTCTCGATGAATATAGTCCGCAACTGACTTTGGAACTAAATGATCTATGTCTCTTTCCATTTTTACAGCTGATCGGATTTCTGCTGATGAAGTATCTATTCTTGGGCCATCAAGCATTACGAAGTCGAATTCTTTTTCAACATCCTCAAACTGAAATCCTGGTCTTCCTACCACAATAATTTCAGCGTACTTCTCTAGTTCTTCGGATCTTCGCCATGTTGACAGTGTAGTTGCATTATCTACCCCAATGATTAATTCATACCGTGCTTTCGGATCAATAGCATGGAGAGTCTCAAGAGTCTCTAGAGTCACTGAGTCCCCTCCCCTCTCTATTTCAAGGCTTGAAGCGCAAAAAATCTCACTCTCCTCGACTGCTAGCTCAACCATTGCCAAACGATGCGAGGGCTCCAGCATTTCTTTTTCTGCAGCTTTTTGCCATTGTACGTTTGCAACAACAAACAGCACTTGATCCAATTGACGCTTGTCAGCTACAAATTGAGCTACACATATATGACCAAGGTGAGGGGGATCAAAGCTCCCTCCGAATACACCAATTTTACGCTTTTTACCCACTAATACATCCTACAAAACGTGAGTCAAAGTAGAGGTAAATACAAAATTCATGTATATAAATCCCTTAATTTATAGGGGAATTTATCTACCTGTAGATAAAAATTAAAAGAATGCTGGACATTTACGAATAATTCCATTATGGTTAATGTGCTTTTCACTAGGTCGATCCTTTGGGTCGGCCTGTCTCGCGGCTATGTCGCAAGATATTGGTTAGGCAAATAAAACAACTCTTTGAAAAATCACAGAGCACAGATCCCCCCGGTCCATGCGTTGTGGCACAGAGAACAAAGTGGCCCTCGTTTATATGACGATTTCCCTTTGTTTTGAGTTCCTAGCAACTAGTTAAAAACAAACCCCCATCGAATGTGAGAAAAAATGAGTGATTCAGTAGGTCAGTATCTAAATGAAATAGGGCTCGTCCCCTTGCTTACGGCTGCAGAAGAGCGCGAACTCTCTCAGTTAATAGAAAAAGGTGTAGAAGCTCGTGAGCGCTTAGCCGCTGGTGAAAAAGGGATAGAACTAAAGCGTGCCGACCGAAAGGCAGCAGAAGCAAAGGACCGGTTTATACGGGCCAACCTTCGTCTGGTTGTTAGTGTGGCAAGACGATATCCCCTGCCAGCTGGCATGGAGCTCTTAGATCTTATTCAAGAGGGAAACCTCGGATTAGAACACGCCGTCGATAAGTTTGACTGGCGCAAAGGTTTCAAGTTCTCTACATACGCCACATTCTGGATCCGCCAAGCTATTGGCCGCGCCTTGGATCAAAAAGCCAGTTTAGTTAGACTGCCTGGTGACCGTTCAGCCAGTTTGCGAGCTGCACTTCGACAGGTATCTGGCGATGGAGATGAATTAGATGAAGAGCATGCCAGACTTCACCGACTAACAACACCTACTTCGCTCGACCGAACTATCGGCGATGACGACAGCAATGAACTAGTTGACTTGTTGCCTGATTCCAACCCTGGACCAGAACAGTCAGTTATGGAGCAAGCCCGCGAAGTTATGGTCATTGACCTCTTAAACGTTCTTGATGATCGAGCTCGTTACGCTGTTGAGCAACGATTCGGACTTCAAGATGGGCGTAAGCGAAGCTACCGAGAAGTAGGTGAAGAATTAGGGGTTACGGCTGAAGCTGCCCGTCGCCTTGTGAAGCGAGCTGTCAATATGGTTCGTGAAAATGCCCCTAATCAAGTCGATATTGACGCAGCTTAATTGAGGGCTACCTATACTGCCCTTTGGAAAATAGCTTGCCTTATCCCTTAGAAGACGAGAGGATATTAGTGTGCTAAAAGAATGGTCTCCGAACTCCTGGCGTCAATACCCTGCTGAGCAGCAGCCTGACTGGCCTGACGAAGAGCAGGTATCAGCTGTCCTTAAGGAAATATCAGAGTTGCCACCGTTAGTGTTCGCAGGCGAAGCACGGACACTTAGAGAGCAATTGGCAGAGGTTTGCAACGGCAGAGCCCTTCTCCTGCAAGCCGGAGACTGTGCTGAATCATTTGATGCTCTATCAGCAGATGCTATCCGAGATAATCTAAAGGTAATCCTCCAGATGGCAGTTGCTCTAACATATTCCACTGGCTTGCCCGTTGTGAAAGTTGGAAGAATAGCTGGTCAGTTTGCTAAACCAAGATCAAGCCCTACCGAGACACAAGACGATCTAGAGCTCCCCTCTTTTCGAGGACATATAGTCAACGACCCTGATTTCAATGCTGGCTCACGAGCAGCAAACCCAAGGCGACTTCTTCAGGCTTATCACCAGAGCTCCTCAACCCTAAACCTTTTGCGAGCGTTTACTAGAGGAGGATTTGCAAACCTTGCCCAAGTTCACTCTTGGAACCAAGAATTCGTCGCTAGCAGTCCTGCTGGAGAGCAATATCGGGAGATTGCTGATGGAATAACCAATGCCCTAGCATTCATGAAAGCATGCGGTATAACCTCACTCAACAACTCTGCATTGAACGAAGTGGACTTTTATACAAGCCATGAAGCTTTGTTATTAGGTTACGAGGAAGCATTGACACGGATCGACTCTACATCTGGAAAATGGTATGACTGTTCTGCACATATGCTCTGGATAGGTGAAAGGACTAGGCAAGTAGAAGGTGCTCATCTTGAGTTCCTCCGAGGAGTTGAGAATCCACTCGGATGCAAAATTGGTCCTTCTGCCACACCTGAAGATGTTTTAAAGATCTGTGAAGTCCTCAATCCTGAATCTACCCCCGGCCGGTTAACCTTGATTTCTCGCTTTGGTGCAGGCAATGTAGAAGATTGCCTGCCTCCTATCGTTGATGCTGTTACAACTGCCGGGCACCCTGTTGTCTGGGCTTGTGACCCGATGCATGGAAATACTTTTACCAGTTCCAGTGGTCATAAAACAAGACATCTAGATGATGTCCTTGCCGAGCTCAGCCAATTTTTTTCTGTACACCAGTCGCTAGGAACGTGGGCGGGCGGTATCCATGTTGAGCTAACTGGTGGAAATGTAACAGAATGCTTAGGCGGTGCAGATAAATTGTCTGACGATGATCTTCATCTAAGGTACGAAACAATGTGCGATCCGCGATTAAACGCATCTCAAAGTTTAGAGTTAGCGTTTTTGGCAGCAGAGCAGTTACGTCAGAACTATAGCCTAAATTAAATTTTCGACGAAAGACTCCAATTGCCGAAGGTTGCGAACTTCGAAAGTTCCTTCACAATAGGAGCTGTACTCGCTTACTATCGAATCACCTGTATCCCAATAACTTCTCGGTTCTGGGTTCAACCAAAAGACTTTTCTTGCCTTCGATTCAATTTCCTTAATCACCCATGACTGCGAAGCATGGTAATTGTTCCTTGCATCTCCAAGTATCATTACAGTTGTTTTCGGACCTACGTCTTTACCGTATCTTTCGTTAAAGACCTCGAAAGCGTGTCCATAATCTGAATGCCCATCAACCCATATCACGTCCGCTTCAGTGTTAACACGATGGATAGCAGCAGTAATATCATCGACTCCTTCAAAGTACTGTGTTACTTCATCGATCCCATCTATAAAGACAAATGATCTCACCTTAGAGAATTGGCTGTTGAGGGCGTAAACAAGATGTAGAGTGAACCGAGCGAATGCAGCGACCGAACCTGAAATATCAGCAATGACCATTATTTCTGGTTTAGCTGGCTTAGGAAATTTGAATTTTGGTTCTGCAGGAACGCCACCGTACGAGAGTGAATGTCGAACGGTGTTTCTAAAGTCCAGAGGCCCCTTTCTTCCATGTCGCCTTTTCCTAGCCAAACGCGCCGCTAATTTTCGTGTTAATGGCCATATAGCGCGTTTCAAGGCAACCATTTCTTCCCTACTTGCATGCATAAAATCAACGTCTTCGGGTAAGGGCTTTCTCAATGTCTTGGCCATTGCCTCTACGCCACGATCAGCGACAAGACGTCTCCTAATTTCAGCTTCAATTTGCTTTTTGAGTTCTTCAATTCTGTGTTCGTACTCGTCTTTTAGTAAACGTTGATTGAGGGAATCAA
>CACFFD010000031.1 GCA_902565595.1 Actinomycetota bacterium | reverse complement strand
CTCTGGCTCTAGTTTGTTTTCGCCATGTCGGGGGTAACGACCTGACCAAATCGCTTGCTGAGAAAATAAACGCAAGTGGAACAGCGTATGTGACGCCTTCATTAATCGACGAAACACATTTTATTCGCGTTTCGATTGGATCAACGTGGACCGAACAGCGACATGTTGATGCACTCTGGGAATTGATCGATCTTAATGGGGTACCCTCGTAAACAGAGTTTCGCAGGGATTTCTATGCAGACAGGTCAGCGAACTGAGCAAACGCTTCGACACGTTCTAGGAATTCCGTTCGGGTAGTGCCAGCACCACCTAAGGCACTAAGCATGATCGGTACGTGGGTAACGCCTAGGTCGGTTAACTGCTGAATGCGTGTCAAGTAGGTTTCAGGGTCCCAGTTATCGGTGCCGAAATGCCCAGCATCCCAAGGCCCAATGGCGATAGTAGGCTTTCCTTCTCTGTTGTTCAGAGTCCATTTTTCCAGAAGTGAATTGATTCGCTTTTCTAGCGACTCAAGGTCGTTAATTGGGCTGGTTTGCACAAACTTGTCGACGCCTTTAGGGGTAGGCATTGGGATCCAGCCTTGACCGTAGCGAACAACTCGGTCAATTGCATTGTTTGAGTTTCCACCTACCCATATTGGGGGTGAGTACTGTCCTGCTTGCTGTGTTGGCCTTGGACGAGCTAGGACTTCTTTGGCTTGATACCCGACGCCAGTGATCGATACTGGGTCGCCGGCCCATACTTTTTGCATGACTTCGATGTGGTCGTTCAGAGTTTCACCCCGAGTTTCGAATAATACACCAGCTGCTTCAAATTCTTCTTTGAGATAACCGGCGCCAACACCGAGTATGAGCCGCCCTTTGGAAATATTGTCAAGAGTCGCGATGGATTTTGCAGCCAAAAATGGATTCCGGTAGGCGACGATGAGGAGATTGGTCAAGATCTTTAGCCGCGACGTAGCTGTTGCGGCAGTGGCAAGTGTGACCATCGGATCAAGAGCATGGTGACCTCCTGATGAAATAAATGACGCAGGAGGAATCGGGTGGTCTGTGACGAAAACTCCGTGATATCCCAGATTTTCTGCCTTGATGGATATTTCCGCAATTGCTTCCGCTGTTCCGAATTCTTGGATTAGCTGAACTTGGTCTGTTGGTAAACCTAATATATATTGCATCTCAACCTCAAAGAATCGTAGTGTCGATTCGGATTTCTTCCTACTTATCCTATATTACGGTTAGCTTCTGCCTGTCATTAAGTGTCGCTCCATCCGGTTAGGAAATCATCCAGCGGTACCTCGAAAGTGCGTAATGCCATGGAGACCAGTGTGTACTGGCCGATTGCAAAAACGAGGTCCATCATTTGCTGGTCGTCCCAGAAGGACTTAAGGGCATTCCATGTCATGTTGCTGATTTTTTTCTCTTCGAATAGTTCGTCTGCTGCGTTGATAATTAGCGCATCAAGCGTTCCCCACCCGGCGCTAGCCCCGGTTTTGATCCGTTCAATTTCTTCTTTTGTCAAACCCGCATCATCCCCGATCAATTCGTGCTGTGCCCACTCATATTCTGACTGGCATAGCCATCCGGTCCGAAGAATAGCGATCTCTCGTTCACGGGCTGGAATAGTCGATTTGAAAAGAACATGGTTTGAAAAAACTAGCCATCGTCTCGCCAGATCAGGGTGACGTGCGAGGGTAAGAAATATATTCCATGGTCGCCCCGCTTCTAACATCGGCTGGAGGACTTTTTGCGCTTCGTCGTCAAGCGACGAAACATCAAGTGGGGGAATTCTCGGAGTTGTCATTATTTCTTATCTTTCTCACCCATAGGAAAACCATAAGTAGCGCAATGGCAAAGATACCAGCCCCAAGGATTATCCAAATTGTATTATCCCCTTTGGGGCCCAAAACCTCAAAAGCATAGCCGCTATCGTTAACGTCACCGTCAATGGCTGTCACTCTATAGCGGACCACATACTGCCCTGGTGCGGGTTGTGTTGGGACATCAGCACGAATCGTGTACTCCGAAACAAATACCGTGTCCCCGATCGGCACTTCCTTCCCATCATGTAACGTCGTGAGAACAATTCTTGCATTTCCATCATCAAGTAATTCGCTAGAAAACGTTAATTCGATTTCAGTGAGATTTGAAACTCTTTCCTGCTTCTCTGGAGAAGATTCAGCCAATTGTGTATGAGCAGAAAGGCTTTCAGCTGCCAGTCCCAATAGCAGAAAGCAGAGAGCTAACCCCAGTAGGCCCTGTTTCGCGCAGCGTTTCCTCATGCTCTGATTCAATCATGATCACCTAGTTGTTCCAACACAACTTCAACATTTTCCTGTTAAGGAGCCAGACGCTGTCATAGGTCGCTGCCATAGTAGCGATATGGAACCTGATACCCGTTCTCGGATTCTTTTCGCTCTGTCGGACAACCAGCATGCGACCATTTTCGAGATTGCCGAACGAACTGAGACCTCGCCTAGAGATGTTTTTACCGTCTGTATGGAGTCAGGTTCACAGCGAAAATGGGGTAAACGTGATTGAACCTAGGATAGAGAAGCTCCTTGACCAATTATTTAAAGCATCGCAGAAGCAAGTAGTTCTTGATGCGCTAGATAAGGAGATTCATCGCCGTCAAGTAGCGGCAGAAAATCGAGTTCACAACGCATGGATGAAAGCGAGAGGAAATAGGAAAGGGATTAAATAGTCGGCTTCGTATAGGGCGACGCTTGTAGATAGAATCAAATTGTATGGAATATGTCGTAAACCTTATGGATGTCACTGTAAAACCCGGTGAATGGGCTCGCCAACGTGAAGATGAGGGTTGGCATGTTCTTTCAGTAGCTGATCATTTATATACGGATCATCGGCCGTTCCCACACGTGTGGGTTGCAACGACTGCCATAGCGTCAGCTACGAGCCGAGTGAAGGTCACTACGTCATTCGTGAATAATCTATTGCGATCGCCAGTAGAGGTTGCCCAAGCAGCTCTTCTTTTGCATAAGGTCTCTGATGGCCGATTTGAACTTGGATTGGGAGCAGGATGGGCTGAGGGAGAAATCGTCGATGCGGGCATGGACTATCCTGTCCCCCGCGACAGGGCTGGAATGTACATCGAGGCAATCCAAATTGTTCGTTCTTTGCTGACCGAAGGTACCTGTTCCTTTAGCGGCAAGTACTACCAAGTAGATACAAAGAGCTTAGGGCCTCTTGGTGATGACGCTCCAGTGTTGATCGGGTCGGTTGGTGGCCCGCGAACAGTCCGAGAAGTTACACCTTTCCTAGACAGGGTAGAGATTAAGGCTTCAAGCGCTTCCACACGCGGCGGGAAATTGGATATGGGTATTTTGGCAGAGGTACCGGAGGAGCATCTTTTGTCAATGGTCGAAAAAGTGCGAAATATTCGCTCGGATGTTGAATTAGGGATGTTTGTTCTCTGCAACGCTGGAACTGACGATTTCACCAAAGGTATCGAGGCGAAAATGGGTAATGGCCTTTATAGCCGATTTTTTGGGAGCCCTGAAAAGGTTGCTGATGGGTTGGGGTGGCTTGCTGAGCAGGGAATTTCTCGGGCTCAGCTTAGCCCTTTCGACGACTCGAGTTTGGACCGGCTAGCCCCATTCCTTCTATAGCCTCAATGATCTACAAAGTCAGCTAAGTTGTATTACCCCATCATTTCTGGGTCAACGCCACACCCTATAAACGCTTCAAGTAGTTCTTCGAGGTCCTCCATGTCGAGTTCTTCGCCTTCTCCCACCGATGCTAGTGATGCCAAGAGCGGTCCAGATAGTGCTTCTACAGCACATTCTGCAGTGCTTCGATCTATTCCCATATCATCCATAAATATTTCGACTAATAATTGTGGGCACTTCGCTATTAATCCAAGGATTATTGCACCTGCTTCATCTGAATCTTCCTCACTAGTAATAATCACTCGCCATTCTGCTCTGGACATGTTTTCGGCGTAACATAAAGCGGCCTCCATAGAGACCTCTTCTCCGTCTTCCGCTGCTCCTAGTATTATCGCTTCTGCCATATCGGAAGGTGTGAGGCAGTCAAGTGTGGAGTTGATCACTATCTCTTGACCTCCTTCTGGGAGGTCCTCCGGATCGAAATCTGGGTCATTGACTGTTTCAAGAGTTATTCCATTCTTTTCGAGTTCTTCGGCTCCATAAGCAATAGCTTTCTCGGCAACGCACGCACCTTTACCTTTGAGGAGATCAGCACCTACTTCGTCATCATCAACATCATTGATAGATGATTCAATAGCGTCAGCTAAGGCTTCGAGGTCATCACCGGAGTCTCCGCCGCCGCACGCGGGTATAAGGAATAGGGATGCCAATAGAGGTAAGAGTATTTTTTTCATTGCTTCCTTTCATGGAAACTAGACCACTCATTGATAGTACAAGATATTCCCGCTTCGAAGGGGTAGGGCATGAGAGTTAATTAAGCAATGTTCGGAAGTACTTGTTTTTCAATTAATTCCAGTGATGGCCATGCTAAATCTGGAGGTATCCCACCGCATAGGGGTTGAAGTGACAGTCGGTGGTACTTACTGATGAGTGCAACTGCTTCTTCGGGGGTGACGATCCTATATGGCCCGTTTTCATCTCGCAGTTCAGAGATCGTTGATGCTTGGCTAAGACTGGCAGAGTTGTTATCTTCTCCCATCCATTCTTTATATGAGGTCGCGTCATGTAGCATATATGGCCCGTATTGCTGCCATGCCTTGTCAAGGTCCTCTGCGACAAAGACGGTTGTGGGGGCTCCTTCTTCTGGCCCCATAGTCATACCGGCCGGGTTTCCTACCTTTTTCGCTTCTGTGTCGTAGAAGCCTGCCATTGCAGGGTCGGCTGTTTGCGGGAAGAACATCATCCCCAGCCGAGCTGCTCGTTCAGCGGCTGCTCGACTACCACCACCGTAGGCGATGATGGGGCCTCCCGGAGTCGCTGGTTTTGGCTGAACATGGATTTTTCGCCCCTGCCATTCAAAAGGTTCACCACGTAGAGCGTCACGGAGGGCGTGGATTCGATCTTCAATTTCGTTGCCTCGCTGTTTCGGGTCAATGCCAAACATTGCGTATTCTTCTTCTCTGTATCCCAGCCCTATTGTGTATCCGATTCTTCCGCCGCTGAGGTGGTCTAGCACGGCGATATCTTCTGCAAGTTTTATCGGGTCGTACATAAGAAGCAGTAACGCCCCCACGTTGAAGGTAAGTGTTTCTGTTCGTGCGGCTGCAGCTGCCGCCATGATGACCGGAGATGGGAGGTATCCATCTGGGGAACTGTGGTGTTCTGAGAACATTACGGTTGTGGCTTTGTTTCGTTCGCCCCATTGACACATGTCCAATGCGGCACTGTAGAGTTCCTGCATTGTTGCCGGGCTATCTGGTTTGAGGCGGAAGTCGAAGCGGAGAATGAGCATAGGACGCTTATGACTCGAGTTTGAGGACTCTCATGGCATTCTCTCGAAGGAATTGCGGCCATACATGATCCCGGAACGGCACATTTGGGAGTTGTTCGAAAATTGTATCGATATGGAGTCCCATCGGAAAGTAGCCGGCGTAGATGACCTTGTCTGCGCCTCTTGTGTTGGCGTAATCGATGATCGCCGTTGGGTAGTATTTCGGGGCGAATGCCGACGTTGAGTAGTGGAGGTTTGGCCATTTCAACATGAGTTTCACTGCAAGGTCTTCCCATGGTTCGCATCCATGTCGGGTGACAAAGCGCAGGTCAGGGAAATCGTACATGACGTCATCGATAAGTTTGACGTGTTGTGCCTGGTATGGAACGCGCGGTCCCGGTATTCCGGCGCAGCAGAAAATTGGAATATCGAGTTCGACACATGTTGCGTAGAGGGCATACATTTTCGGATCGTTAATTGGGACCTGCGGGACTCGCCCTGCTGGAAAGGCTGAAATCGCCCGAATGTGGCCACCGTGGAAGAGTTCCCGAATTGTATGGATGGAACCCATGACATCGTTCGGGTCGGGTTCGTGGCACCCAATGAAACGATCGGGGTAATTCTCTATGGCTTCTCGAGCTGCGGAACGCTCTTGTCCGGGGCCCACTCCGATCATCGCTATTTGTATGTTGTGTTTATCCATATATGGGAGGAGAAGCTCAGCGCCTTGAGGGGGTTCAGGTTCTTCGGTAGTGTTTCTGGCTTGGTCACTCCATGGGACGTCTTTGAACATGTATTGGGCGGGAAAATTAAAGCCTTCAGTTTCTTTGTCTTTCATCCCAGTGAGGTTTGTGTAGTTCAATTTTGCAAGCTCGCCGGCGCGGGTACCGATCATTGTTTCTACTACACGTACGTCTTTAGGGAAACCCACTCGCGCCTCCTACAGTGGGCCTATCCGGTGGAACCCGTAGAAGTCATTTTTCTACTTTTCCGACCCGATGGTTCTCTATCTGTGGTCCCCCAACCCAGCCGCACAACTGGGGGTCACATTCACGCAAATCGCCTTCTATCCACGAGCCATCAATGCGGAAGAGCCCTTGGAGGTCTCCATCAGTTACTTGAATGTTTCCGTCATCTGTTTTGACATACAGCGCTTTTGAGAATGGGTGAATAAGACCATGGGACATTACTCACCCTCCCCGCACCAATCGGTAAGCTTTTGGTGCAGCCATCGGACTTTTGATTCCTGATAATTGCTAAGCACAACGCCGGTTTTCTGAGTTGTTTCTAGGCCGAGCTGGACTTTGGCCATATTGAAAACGTCTTGATCGAATACTTTACCTAAAGTATCGAGTTCTGGGGCGTCGCTGAAGTTTTCATCGTCGCTTAACCAATGGATCGGGGCGGGATCTGGTTTGTTTCCTTCAGAGTATGGGGCGAGGAAAATACATTCCATGATCGAACTTCTATGGTCGTCTCCATTAGGGCGGAATCGGTAGACGATTCGATTAAACGCCCCCCAAGGGTGGAAATTAGGAAAGAGGGTGTAATCGATGCTGTCCATCATCTCGGCATCAGACATGGAGTCAACCCAGTCCCCTGCCATTGGCCTCCACCGGTCTCGGGACATAGCAGCAGCGTGGGCGCGCATTGTCGTCCCCTCGGGAATCGTGATCGGCAAATCCTTGTCGTAACTGATATCTAGCATCGACCTCAGCTGGTCTTCTTCAGAAACCTCATATTCCAATAGTGGTTCCGGGGTTCCGCCTGGGCTTATGACGCGAGAGAAATTCTCCCAAACATCGACTTGGGAATTCGTCGAACCGAGATACGCCATGATCTGTGGATGGGTAGCGTTTACATGAAATGCTTCACAGAAGGCTTCTTGCGCTATTTTCCAGTTTGCATAAATGACTTTGGCAACATGTGCTTGTTTATACCGTCGTTCAAGGTCCCAGACTTGGAAATGGTCATCCAGGTCTCCAATAAAATCTTCAAGTGATTCTGCATCGGGATCGGGATTGATGAAAACAAACCCTGCCCAGACTCCTACCTGAACCTCAGGAAGATGGAAAGATTCCGCTTCGACATGCGGAAAATCCCACTTAGCGGGTACGTCTTTGAGTTCTCCATCAAGTTCCCATGCAAAACCATGAAATGGGCATCGGATTTCTGAACATCGCCCGTCGTAGTCTTTAAGTTTTCTTCCCCTATGGAGGCAAGCATTCGGATAGGCTTTGATTTCATTCTCGCTGCTACGCATAACAACGTAACTCTTTCCGACGATCTCGTAGACGTAATAATCCCCAACTTCAGGAATTTCGTCGGCCCTGCAGGCGTATTGCCAAACACGAGACCATAGTTTTTCTTTCTCTACTTCGTGCCATTCACGAGTCGTGTACCGTGTAATCGGAAACTCATCGGGGCCGAAACTTACTGCGGACTCAAGTCGCAAAACATCAGGAACCGGATGCGTATCTTCATCTAAAAGCTGTTGATACGTTATTCCAGGAGATCTTTCTTCAACGTCTCTCATCGTCACAGTCTTTTCTTCTTGTATAGCCACGTAGCTACGATACTTGCTGATAATTGAAGAAACCAGTTTCATAAAGCGATTTTCAAAAACAGCTATTTTGTGGCATTTCTGTGGTTATGAAGAAAATAAGATTGGTTTTGACTCGAACATTCCCAAGAAAAATGTAAGACTCTCTATGAAGACTATGAAAGGGGAAAATATGTCTGACGTTCAAGGTTCCCTCCTCGGAAATGCTGTGCTGCGTAGAGAAGATCCAGATCTTTTAATTGGGGCGGAAAAGTACTTTGATGACATTGAGGTGCCAGGCCTTGGGTATGTGTATTTTGCGCGTTCCTCAGTTGCCCATGCGACCATAAACTCTATTGAGACATCCAGCGCGAAAGATATTGATGGAGTTATCGGCGTCTGGACGGCAAACGATATTGATATGCCTCCTCAACTCGGTTTCGCTATGTTTCCCCCAGTTTTTTCCCGACCTCTTCTAGCCACTGACAAAGTTCGTTTCGTTGGAGACATTATTGCGGTAGTTGTAGCTGAAACTGCAAGTATCGCTGCCGATGCCGCAGCTGAAATCTGGATGGATTTTGAACCATTACCTGTTGTTACTGACCCTGAAGAGGCGCTAGCTGAAAATGCGCCGATTCTCTTTGAAGAACACGGGTCGAATGTGTGTTTTGAAACAGGCATAGAACATGAAGGCGATGACCCGACAGATGGGTCGGACCATGTTGCAGAAATCAAAATGGTGAGTCAGCGAATCGCCGGCGTCCCAATAGAAGCTAATGGAATTGTTGCCATTCCAGAGGACGGGAAGCTGACAACATGGATGCCAACACAAAGCCCGCACGCGTTTCGCGAAGGATTGGCTCCCCTTCTTGGCCTCGAAGAAGAGAACCTTCATATTATCGCTCCAGCCGTTGGCGGTGGATTTGGTCCAAAAGCGGCAATGCCGGCTGAATATATTGCAACAGCAATTCTCGCGATGCAGCTTCAACGTCCTTTGAAATGGACTGAACTGCGAAGTGAAAATATGGTGGCTAATGGCCATGGTAGAGCCAGCGTATTGACAGGAAAGATGGGATTTGACGCTGAGGGAAAAATCACTAGTTTCGATGCACGAGCTATTTTTGATGCTGGGGCGTACCCCGGCATTGGAGGTTTCCTTGCTTTCTATACGCAGCTGATGATTCAAGGAGTTTATGAAATCCCAAAGATCCGTTTCCATGCTCTAGCTGCGGCAACAAACACAACTACTACTGTCGCATACCGCGGAGCAGGTCGACCAGAAGCGACTCAGCTACTTGAACGCCTTATGGATGTAGCGGCTGATGAGCTCGGCATGGACCCAGTTGAAATTCGAAAGAAAAATCTCTTAGCCCCTGATGCGTTCCCCCTCACTACGTTAGGTGGCATGAACTATGATTCTGGCGAGTACGATCTTGCGTTAGACAGGGCATTGGAAGAGGCAGGATATGATCAACTGCTCGGTCAGCAAAAACAACGCCGAGATGAGAACAGTGCTAAGCAACTGGGTATCGGTGTTGCCACGTATGTTGAGTGCACCGCTCCTACCGGGCTTCATGTGGAGTATGGCGCTGTTGAAGTTCACGAAGATGGAACTGCTACAGCGACAGTTGGAACTAGTGCACATGGCCAAGGGCATCTCACCGCCTTTTCAATGATTATCTCTGAGATCCTTGGAATCGAAATGGAAAACGTGCAGCTTGTGCAATCGGATACTGAGCAAGTGCCGCGAGGGGCCGGAACAATGGGTTCACGGTCTTTGCAAACAGCTGGCTCAGCGATACATGTCGCTAGCGAAACAGTCCTTGAGAAGGCAAAGGACCTCGCAGCTCATCTTCTAGAAGCCAGCGCTGACGATATAACTGTAGGTGAAGGTGGACTTCATGTAGCTGGCGTGCCGGCTAACGTCGTTAGCTGGGCGGACTTAGCCCAGGCTTCGAATGACGAATCGAAGAGGCCTGAGGGAATGGAACCTGGGTTGACACATGAACTGGATTTCGATGGAACAGATGCGACCTTCCCATTTGGCGCACACGTTGCCGTTGTGGAGGTAGATGTCGAAACTGGCGGTGTCGAACTTGTTCGCCACATTGCGGTTGATGACTGTGGAAAAATTCTTAATCCATTAATGGTTACTGGCCAGCAGCATGGAGGGATCGCTCAGGGCGCTGCCCAAGCATTGTACGAAGGAGTATTCTACGATGAGGAAGGAAATCCTCTTACTGGAAATCTGATGGACTACGCTATCCCCTCCTCTGCCGAATTTCCTTCGTTTGAAACCTTCAATACAGAGACACCAACTCCTCGCAACCCTCTAGGCGCAAAAGGCATTGGAGAATCCGGAACTATAGGATCGACTCCTGCTATTCACAATGCTGTGATAAATGCTGTAGCTCATCTTGGGGTTAAGCATATTGATATGCCGCTCACTTCTGAAAGAGTATGGTCTGCTATCCAAGAGGCACGTGGGTAGATACTGATGACACAACCAGGTTTGGTTGAAGCGCGAATAGAAATACAGGACCGGCTCTTATCGTATACTCGCGGCATTGACCGGTTAGACGCCGATTTGGTTCGCTCTGCTTTTCATCCGGATGCTCAACTAGTTGATTATGGGCCCAACCCAATGAGTATCGAAGAGTTTGCGGCATATGCCATCCCTTCTCTCAGGGAGAGGTTTGTAGCTACACAGCATCGTGTTTCAAACATTCGGGTAGAGATAGAAGGAAACAATGCTGTTCTCGAGGCTTATGTCCTTGCATATCATGTGCAAGAAACTGGTGGTGAAAGGATTCTCCACACGTTCAATGGGAGGTACATTGACGAATGTTCACTGCGAGAAGGCCAGTGGAAAATCCACAAGCGTACGCTTCGAAAAGATTGGACGAAGGTCGAAAAGATCGACGATGAAATGGCTGGGACGTGGCCATCTAGCGCCAGAGATCAGACGGATCCTATTTACACTGCAGGTTAGCTAGCAACAACACCATCGACCAGAATCGGGAATTGGCGTTGAGGTTCATTTGCCAGCGATTTTGATTCTGGCGGCCCTGATGACGGTTCACCGTGCAGTAATTCTGACTTATCTGGAGCGTACTGGACGATGTATGCCTTTCTTGTTTCATCACTAGTATTCGGGCCGGTTTTATGGGGAGTTAACGATGAGAAGATGACGATGCTTCCCGCTTTGGCTTCAACTGGAATCGCATCCGGATGATCAGTAAAGCATTCGTACCCTAAGGGGTCGATGTATTCATGAAAGAGCGTTCCCATTCGATGCACTTTCGGGACTATCCATGGGCATCCATTCCCTACGTGAACATCTACAAGGGGTATCCAGCATGTGAGATATTGCTGAGGTTGGACAAAGCCATAACCATTATCTTGGTGCCACGGGAACCTTCTTGGTTTCTCCGTTTGCTTGTACACCAGCTGATCCCAGTAGACCCTGACATTTGGACCAATCAGGTCATGGCAAAGGTCTGTAAACGGCTCGTGCGAGATGAAGTTTTTAACCAGGTCGGATCTGAGACACGGGTGAATTCCGAAAAGAATCGCACCAGACTCTGCTATGGAGAGTCGGTCATCTTCGAGGGTTTTGAGGAAGGTGTCGGTTTCGTTTGCTAATTGATCCATCGACTCGATGATTTCTCGCAATTGGGCTACGTCCAGAGCTTCTTCCAATAGCAGAAACCCGTCGTCATTGTATTTATCAATCTGGCTCTGCGTTAGGTATCCTGTGCGCGGCGCAGCGTCGCTCCATTCGAACGTTGTATTCCATGGATGGAGGTTATAGTTGGTCATCCACCATATGGTAGAGGGTCATAAGAGTTAGGTGCTTCACCTTCCGGCCATTCCATATAGATGTCGGAAGATGTTGCCCTGTCGAACAGGGTGATATCTTCTTCGGGTATTTCACCTAAGAGGTACCGTTGTCCACCATCTGCAAAGAAATACATTCCCGGTGCAAGATTATCTGCCTCATCAAGTCCTTCTTTGGTGGCGTCATACCAGAAAACGGTTATGTCATCGCCGCCGAAGAAGTCGTATTCAAGTTCGGATGGCCATCTACCAGTTACTCCCCATGAGAACGACCCAGATGTTAAGGTCTGTGGAGTTGGATCCGCAGTGTCTAGGGCTGTTTTCCAGTTTTCGTAAGTTAAGTTTGGTCCAATTCCTTGAATAATTGGGTAGAACGTTGCTGGCCATGGATCTATAACCCCCAGGGAGTCGTCCGCGGGTGCTGGTTCTCCATGGAACCACTTGTATCGGTATGGGGCTCCACTTATCGTCGGGTCTACTCTCGCCGCTAGCGTAGTGATACCGAAAGCATTCGACCATTGTTCCTGATCATATGTTCTGGCGAAAATATTCGTGTCTGCGAGCACACTTCCGATGTGCACCCATTCAGGGTAGTATCCCTGTGCTGTTGCTTCGCGGGTGAAGTCTCGAGGTGATATGGGGTCACCTGAGAACATTACGGTTGTGACACCGGCCGCTTTGAATTTAGCTATTGCCGAGGATGCTTGCTCTTGCAAGGTTGCGGGATCAAGGGTGAAAGATACAGACTCTGTGACTTCTACACCGTATCCAGCTAGTTGCTCTTCAAAGTCTGCTTCATTCGTGACTGATGCTTCTCCGCTTTCGATCCAAAGCCGGCCAAAAACTCGGGGTTGGTTATGGTAGTCTTCATCGCCGGCATAGATAGCGTCCCTGCCAGCTAGTTGTTTGCCAACGTACTCGGCAGCTAAAAGATTTGCCTGTACAGCGCTCATTCCAAACGCCCAGGCCAGCGGGTCGTTTTCGCGGTAATAGTCAATGGTCTGTGATGGACCGCAACTTAGACATGCTATACCTCGAGAAACGAGTTCATCTTCAAAGGCGTTCGTCAATGTTGGGCCGTTCCAAACCATAAATGGGTCATATTCTTCTGCGATCTTTACGGCATCGGCACGTGCGGAAACGGGGTCGCTAATCAAACCTGTTCCTTCATAGAAGATGAGGTTTACTTTTCTTCCGTAGGTCTCGTAGTACGTTTCGTAGTATTCCAGTAATTTGTAGAGACTTTCTTCAGCATCTTCGTTTGAATCATCGTTGGCTATCGGGCCAGTGATGTACTGCAGAATGAAATCATTTTCCTGCCAGCGCCAGTAAACAATATTGATAGTATCTTCTGTTACCCCTCGTTCCGTTGCTCCCCCGTTGTCTCCTTCAAATGGGGCGAAGCATGCTGGAGGTATTGACGTTGGTAGCTTTAGCAATCCGGTCTCTTCGTCACATCGTTCTCCCCATTCGATGTCGTCTACGATGCATCGTGTTACTGCTTCTTCATAAAACATTACGCCTGGAAGTAGGTCGTCTCTTGCGTCTGCAGCGGTTGGGCAGTCTTCAGTAGCTGGTGCTGTTTCTTCAGCCGTTTCGGTTTCAGCGCTTTCGGTTCCTGAGGGCGCTTCTTCAGTTGTTGTATTTCCATCAGCTGCATCGTTTGCTGTATCTTCATCAGCTGTATCCGCTTGGGATGATTCGGCAGATGATGCACTAGTGTCGCTAGCACTATCGTCGTCTCCACCGCCACCAGATGCGATAACGATAATCACCACTACCGCAGCTACGACAAGAAGCCCTAAAGGTCCCCATTTTTTCAGTGCTGATGCACCCGAATTTTCTACTTCACCTTGTGCAGATTCCATGAATTCCCCCTCATAGTTCTGAAATGGAGATTAGTACGAATTCTCTCCGGTGCAAACTAGATGTTTCCGCTTCTTTGAATTGTTTCTTTTGATGTGCCTAAATAGGAAGAAATAACAAGGGGGTCGTTTAGAACATCTTCAGGTGTTCCCCGAGCGATCACTTCTCCCTGTTCTAATGCTAGAAATCGGTCTGATACCTCTGAAAGTAAACCGATGTCATGTTCTATGATCACCAGAGATGATCCCATTTCTTGTCGAATGCGACGAAGGACGGGGACAAGCTCTTCTGCTTCTTTCTGAGCGATACCACTGGATGGCTCATCGAGAAGGACGACGAGCGGACGGTGAGCGATAACGCAAGCGAGGTCGACCATACGTCGGGTCCCTGTCGATAATTCACCGACGAATTTATTCTCGTATGCCCCTAGACCCATGATTTCTATAAGCTCAGTTACTTGGCTCCCGACCTGTTTTTCACTCTCATAGGACCTTGGCAGGTGAAGCCCAGCGGAGATTGGATCTCTAGTAGCGGTGAAACGCTCAAGGGCTACTGCGATCGCTTCAGCAACAGTGAGGGACGGGAAAAGTCTGGCGTCTTGGAACGACCTACCGAGTCCAAAGCGGGCACGGTCCGATGGGCTAGATTCAGTGATGGTCCGATTCCCTAAGTAAATCGATCCACTATCCGGTGGAACGAATCCGCTGAGTAGGTCAAATAAGGTCGTTTTTCCTGCCCCATTGGGACCCATAATTCCTACGATCTCTTTTTCTTTGACGTCGAAAGAGACCGACGCTACGGCCCGAATCCCTCCAAATTGACGGGAGAGTTCTTCTGCTTTGAGGGTCACTTCGGTAGCTGATTCGACAGAGTGCGCAATTTGGATCGGGGCGGCATCCACCTTACTAAGGAAAACGGACCGGAGTAGGTCTGGCCTGTCAAGAAGGTCTTTAGTTAATCCGCTAAACCGTATTTTTCCCTTTTCCATGAAGTACGCTCTTTGGGCGATAGTTAAGGCAAGATTGACGGATTGTTCAACAATAATAACTGCTGTTCCGTTCGCTGCGATTTGCTTAATGACAGGAAGAATCCGTTCAACTACGGCAGGTGCTAAGCCAAGCGACAGTTCATCTATCATCAAGACTTTGGGTGCACTATGGAGCGCCATCGCCAACCCAAGCATTTGCTGCTGGCCGCCGGACAAGTTGGCCGCTGGCTCGTTCCAACGTTCTAGGATCTCTGGGAAAAGTTGAAGGGATTCTTCCGCTTCGGCAGTTCCGGACTGTTTCTTTTGAGTGGCAAGCCACTGGGATGCTTCAATGTTTTCTCTGACGGTAAGGCTCGGGAAAATGGCATGCCCGCCTGGAAGTTGCGCTATGCCAAGGGCAGCTATTTCGTTTGGTGGGGCGTGGGTTATGTCTCGACCATCGAGAACTATAGCGCCGCGGTCGGCTTCAGTTACACCTGAGATTGCCTTTAAAAGCGTTGACTTTCCAGCTCCATTCGTTCCAAGTAACGCAACGATTTCTCCTGCCGCTATATCAATATCCACTCCGAAGAGAACCTGTACTTTGTCGTAGCTAACCTGCACATCTCGTGTGAGCAGAAGTTTCGCCTCTCCTCGTTTGCGGGCGAGGGCGGCTTCACTTCGGGCACGCGCTGATGCTTGGACCTGTTCTATATCTCTCCTTATTCCGCTTGCGGCTGAGCTGACAATGAACATTCCGACTAGCAAGATCGGTGTCATGACCAGTATCCCGACTCGAATTCCCCATTTGTCACCAACCCACCCGACGAGAGGTAAAGCAAAAAGACCAGGCAATGCCCAGAGGGCTCCCATGCTGAATCCCATAGCCCGTGCCCGCGGTGGAATTGCCAGAGAAAGAGCTGCAATGAGGCCAGGTCCGAGAATAGCGAAAGAGAAGGTGAGGAGGGCATAAAAACCTACGGCCATCCATACCGTTGGGGATAGTGCGAAACCGACAACAAAAATCGATCCTACAAACGCTGCTACAGCAAGTAGTCGGACAATAAGCGCCGGGTCGCGAGAGACGAGCTTTACTCCGAGCCCAGCTCCAACAATAAGCCCCAAGAGTTGTGCAGGTTCCACGCCAGCGGCGATAAATCCTCGAGTCCGTTCGTCGAGGCCAAAAACATCTTCGTAGAATAGTGCTCCGAGGACTCCGAATCCCACTATTGATGTGGCGAGGAATGGCATAGCCATGAAAATACGGCGAAGCGTTTCGACTTTCCAGCACAGCCGCCATGCTTCTGTCATTGATGGCGGCTCCTCAGCTAGTAATGCTGCCTCTTTATCTGCGCCTGCTGCTTCTCGTTCAAATCTCCCTCGAACCGGTTCTTTTAACCGTAAGGCTAGAAATGCCAAAACGACAGTAGGTACAGCAAAGACAAAGAATGGGACCCTCCAGCTAAAATAGAACCCTAGTAGTCCAGCAAATAAAGCTCCTAGGATGATCCCGACGGAGTTTCCAGCTCGATGGAAGGAATAGACTGCGGGGCGTTGCTGAGGTGGGTACCAGTCAGCCAAAAGAGAATTATGGGTGGGGTCAATGACGCCCTTCCCTATTGCTGAACCGGAACGCATGAAGCCTAGGAAAATGATGGATGTCGCGAGACCTGTCATAAAGGAGAAGACAGCCCATGTGAGCGCGCCGATGATTGCCAGATGAACTCTATTCATCTTGTCTGCGAGCCCCGCTATTGGAATCTGTAAAGCTAAAGCGAAGGCAAGTACAACACCTGCTAAGGTCAACAACCCTTGAAAGCCGAGCCCGAATTCGTCTCGAATTTCTGGAGCGAGGATCGCAAATGCTGTTCGATCGAGTTCATCAACAGCATTGAGGCCGAAAAGGATAAGCATCGGATAGACCGGGCCTGAGCCGACCACCCTGTTGAATTTAGCTTTCATCTTCGCCCCCTCCCGTATCTGGAGGTGCATCTGGTATCTGGTCATCAGCGATCAAACTAGGAACCTTAATGTCTTTCTTTAGGGCGAATTGTGTTAGAAGCCAATCTCGGAATTGGTATAGCAGTGAGCTTACGCCGCCGGGAGCGATCAGTAGGACAGTGAGAACACCGAAACCCGTTGCGAAAATGCTCCAATCGCCGCGTAGCCACCAAATTGTTCCAAATAGAAACAATGAACCAAGTAAGGCCCCCATCATAGAACCAATTCCACCGACGATCGCTGCGATAAAGATTCTGACGGAATTCCCCAATCCTCGTGAATCAGTCATACCTGCAAATGATTGCTGATGGACAACATATAAGGCCCCAGCGCATCCTGCGAAGAATCCAGCGATCGAAAACGCCATTAATTTTGCTTTGACGACGCTCACTCCATATGCCTCGACTCCTTGCTCGTTATCTCGCAGAGCTATAAGCACCCGACCGGTTCTGCTTTGCCGTAAACCATGGACAATTACCAGCGTCACTAGGAGAGATATTGCTGTAACAAAGTAGATTCCTTTGCTTGAGGTGTAATCTATTCGACCCAATATTGGCAGTCGACCTACCCGATCTGAATTCGCTGGAAGCCAATCAAAGAACCGACCGTTAAGAAAGTAACTCATCATTGCTAATTCAAACGCGAAGGTAGTAACTGCAAGGAAAAGTCCTCGAATGCGAAGTGCTGGTAGTCCAACTAGAAGCGATAGCGTTGCGCCGAAGGCACCAGCAAGCAGCACGGCGGGGATGAGATCTAAATTCCATTCAAGGATCATTTTGGCTGCAAGGGCTGCACCGGCAGCAAAGAACGCCATTTGACCTAGCGAAATCTGCCCACTCCACCCAGTAAGAATAACAAGAGAAATCATGACGATTGCGTAGACAAAAAGTGATGAGACACGCAGAACGGTAACGATCCCGAACCATTGGGGAATCATGTACAAAAATCCTGCAAACAGCAAGATGACAATGACTTTGCCTAGTTTGATTTCTCTGATTTGTTTTAATTCAGGTGGGATAGGGCGTGTTTCGCCCATCGATAGGGTTTCGCGCAAACTATCAAATCGTGAATAGCTTTGGCGGCGAGCCACTAACGCCAAAAGGATAATAGCTGCACAAACAGCAGCCATTAGTGCATTTCCTCTCATTGGACTATCCGTGTTCCATACAATGCCTTGTTGGAGAATCCCCAGAACGATTGAGGTTACAAGAACTGTTTTTAGGTCAGTGAGTTTCCCCACGACCGCTGCTGTTAATGCTCGGAGGAAAAAAAGGACACCAAGCTGCCCTCCCACAGGAAGGCCGAAAATACTTGATCTTAGGAAGAGCGCTAGGAAGGCAAGAACGGCTGCGAGACACCAAACATAGCTTTGGAGACGCCGCACCGGTATCCCTAGCATTCCTGCCCGATCGAAGTCCTCAGCGATTGCTCGCACCCCTATACCTATACGAGTACGTTGCAGGAGATATCCGACGAAGAGTAAGACGATTGGAATTACGATCATGACGATGACGTGATTGTCATTGAAGCGGAATTTGTCGAAGTCGAATTGGATGTCCAGTGGAGAATCTATCCTCTGCGACGTTACTGCGCTGTCCCACCAGTCCGGCATGAGCAGAGCACAAAGGACCAGCACCTGAGCTAGTCCTAATGTAGCCACGGTTAGGATAAGTCTAGGGCTTCGGGAGAACCGCCGAATAACCAGAAACTCTGAGCTGACA
>CACFFD010000030.1 GCA_902565595.1 Actinomycetota bacterium | reverse complement strand
AATAGTGACTGCAGTAGTCTGTGTGCCATCAATAATGCTGTCGTTAACCCCTGTAACAGTAACTGTTTGTGGGGTGTTCCAGTTAGCGTTGGTGAACGTCAAGGTCGACGGGGCAGCTGTAGCTTCATTGGTATCAGCTGATGAGACTGAGAAAACTACATCTGTCGACGGTTGTACGTCCAGAACAACGGTAAAAGTGTCTGTAGAGCCATTTTCTCCTACAGTGGTGGAGCCACCGGATTCTGCAATAGTAAAGGCTTCACCTTCAGCTAAAGCTGGCGGTGTAAATGGGCTTAAAAGTGAAAATAATGATATAAAAAACGCTGTGAACAGGACAAATAGACCTAAAACCGAACGACGCCGGCTAGAAAAATACGATCGCGAATCTCGCAAGTAGCGTTTATACATTTACTTTGGCTGCCCATCCCTTAAGGAATTAACACCTAACAGAATCACTATTAGGAGATGCACAACCTAACAAAGAATAAATGAACAAACCAACAAATTTTGTATCTAAGCGAAAATCACATGCAAAAGATCAATTTAGCTTTTTGCGCTTTGTGCTACAACAGCGAAATTCATCGTCAGTAACCATTTTTAGACACGAAAAACTTCAAAGTTAACTCAAGAAAATAAAAACCATGTGAAATTAAATGAATAATCTGACACTTAAGTTATAGTAAGTATTGTGGATGAATTAGACAAGTTAATTCTTGAACAACTTTTAGAAGATTCTCGAAGGTCCGTAACCGAAATAGCGAAAGCTATTTCACTCAGTCATTCTGCAACTCGTATCAGATTAGTCAAATTGGTTGAAACCGGGGTTGTTAAAAGATTCACCATTGAACTTGGTGAAGAAACCGGCGATCTCATACCTGCGAACCAAATAGATAGACCGTTCGAAGTATCTTCCGCATTTCTTCTCATCCAACTGAAAGAAAGCCAAAATCTAGATGATTTCTCAGCTTCTCTTCAACAAATTCCTGAAATTTCCTCTGCATATCAGATGGGCGGTGAATTTAATTGCATGCTTCATCTTGAATGCGAAAGTCCAGAAAAGCTTAATGCAGTGGTTGAGAATCTGGAAACGGAAACATCAATTCAAACTATTAAATGTCAGCAAATAACTGGACCTTTACCGAGCTTTGTTAATAAATCTAATTCAGAAAACCAGGATCAGCACAGTACCGATATAGATAGCAGTACATCTTTTCATAGGTCAATCTCTGCCTCCACCGATGAAGGACCTGAAAGTGATTTACTCCAGTATGAGATCTCTGCATTGGAGAAGTCCACCTACATGGATCCGACAGATGAAACAAAAGTTGTTCGTATGGCAGTCAAACTTGTTGAAATTGGCCATTAAAAACGTTGTCTTACCTCTGGAGCCCTTTTTAGATTTCGATACAACTTGTGAAAGACTATTATTACTTCATGGATAATCTAGATTTACAGATTCTTGATTTACTCAAAGAGAATTCCCGCATTTCTGTTACAGAAATTTCTAAACAGATAGGGAGAAGCCATTCCGCTACCCGTCTGAGGTTGGGAAGGATAATTGAGTCTGGAGTCATAGAGAAATTTACTGTCCTTGTAAATGCCGAGATACTAGAGGTACTTTCTCGTGAGGAAGTTTCGGAGGAAACCTCCCAAGAGTCAAATGATTACTCGGGAAATGACAGTGAAACATCTTCCTTAATTTCTGACCTGCCTATTCAGAATCTGAATGGAGAGGGTGAGGTCAGCTCAGTTAAGGACTCTCGTCCTGTCATTGGATCAACATCGCGTGAATCTTAGTCAATTTTATTTGACCACACACAAGGTTGTTCACAACGTCTTTAATGGTTTTCTCAAAGGGAACCACTTTGACTAGATTTCTCGATGGAAAATTATTGGCTTTCGACGTAGACGGCACAATTCTTAATTCTTTAGGGCAAATTAGTTCTCGTACTGTTCGAGCTCTTCAAGCTGCCGACGAAGCTGGAGCTAGCATTGTTCTGGCGACCGGCCGAGACTGGTATGGGGTAAAGCAGCTCCTGAAAGAAGTGCCTAGTATCTCTTATTGTATTTGTGTCAACGGTGTGGAAGTTCGAGCAAGAAATGGCGAAATACGCTTCAGTCAAGAAATTGACTGCGATTTAGCGAAAAGAGTTATTCAAAAAGTTCGTAACAATATCTCGGAAACAGCCTTTGGGGCTTCGGTGGACGGCCTCTTTGTAGGTGAAGAGATCGTTTGTGGTTTCCTCCCAGCGACGGATGGTGAAACGGGGACGTATCCGGTACGGGTCGTTGATGATCTCTCAGCTGAACTTCAGAACAATGTTCAAGATATTGTTATCTTTCATAAAAAGTATGCTGATGATATTGGCGAGTTATACCGTCAAGTTTTGTCAGTTACTAGTGAATACCTTGATGAAATATCAATAGCATTTAGCGGATTGCCAATGCTAGAGGTTCTACCCAGTGGAAGTGGTAAACATACCGGACTTTCGTGGCTGGCAAACTCAATGAGTATTAGCCAGTCAGAAGTAATCGCGTTTGGAGACAATTTAAATGATCTAACGATGCTGGAATGGGCTGGTTTGGGTGTGGCGATGGGTAATGGAGCAGCGGAGTTATTTCATTATGCTGACCAAGTGACGTTGGCAAATGATGAGGATGGCGTGGCGGCGTGGATCGAAAAGCAACTCCTCGGATGAGATAAGCTGGACCCCATAGGAAGATAGGATTTCAGCTACTAAGATTCAAACATTCACGAATACCTAGAAAGATTATCTACCAAGGGAGAGGCAATGTCTACAAACGCATCACTTCTGAAGCGGTACCGGTCAGTGATGGCGCCATATCTCAATCCTCTCTACAAAACACCAATATCGATAGACCGTGGCGAAGGTAGCTACGTTTGGGATATTGAAGGTGCCAAATATTTAGATTTTTTTGGCGGAGTTTTAACTACGATGATCGGCCATAACAATCCTGTTGTTACTGAAGCCATCCAATCGCAGGCAAATAAAGTTCTTCATACCAGCACTTTGTACCTTTCAGAGCCGATGATCGCGCTGGGAGAAGAAATAGCGAAGGCTTCAGGGATTCTGAATCCTCGTGTTTTTTTCACGACTTCAGGAAGCGAAGCAAACGATACTGCACTGATGTTGGCCACCAGTTTTAGGAAGTCAAATGAAATTCTTGCAATAAGGAATAGTTACCATGGAAGAACTTTTGCTACTCAAGCAATCACAAGCCAGTCTTCATGGCTCTCATCTCGGATTTCAGGGCTATCTGTAAATTATGTTCAGGGGCCATATCGCCTTCGGAGCCCGTTTGAAAAGATTCCCGATGACCAGCTTACTGAAGCATGTATTGCTGACTTAGAACAGATAATTGATACTTCTACCACTGGCAATATCGCCTGTCTTATATTTGAACCCATACAAGGTGTAGGTGGCTTTACTGTTCCCCCTGATGGGTTTTTTGGTGAGATGCAGAAGGTGATTTCAAACCATGGAGCACTCATCATAAGCGATGAAGTCCAAACTGGCTGGGGAAGAACAGGCGACCATTTTTGGGGGTATGAGGCTCATGGCGTTACTCCAGACATGATCACGTTTGCAAAAGGTGTCGGAAATGGCATCACTCTCGCGGGGATCGTAGCACGGGCGGAGATTATGGAGGATGTGAGTGCTCTGAACTTCAGTACTTTCGGCGGAAATCCCCTCTCAGCCGCTGCTGGACTAGCGACTCTTCAGTATGTCCAGCAGAATAACTTGCAAGATAATGCCAGGAGGATGGGGGAGCGGCTGAAAGACGGTTTAAGGAAGGTTGCGGATGAATGCCCCTGGATTGGTGACCTTCGCGGACGGGGGCTAATGGTGGCACTTGAGATAGTGGATCAGGATTCTGGGAAGTCCGAACCTTCTCCATTACGGGCCGGAGAGCTTATAGAGGCCTGTAAAGATCTTGGGCTATTAGTTGGCAAGGGCGGGGTGTATGGAAATGTCATCAGAATCACGCCAATGTTGAATGTCACCGAAGAAGAAATAGACCAAGGGGTCAAGGCAATAGTAGAAGCTGTAACTTCGTTACAGTAGCTTGACTTTTAAGGGTTGAGGTCAATCTCCACGAAGTAGGTGAGCTACTTTCATTGCGAGTTTTCCGGTCTTATCCGTTCTAGTTTCAGAGAGGTCAGTTGACCCCATAAGACGACGGCTTGCACGTACACCAATCCATCTGAGCGGTTCAGGTTCCCAACGCCTTGCCTTTACTCCTACCCAAGGCAACGAAACGATATCAGTTTCTGATCCAAGAACGAGATCAGCCATTGTTCGGCCCGCTAAATTTGCCGCCGCTACACCTTCTCCTACATACCCTCCTAAGATCCCAAACCCATTAGCTTTCTCATAACGGAGGCCAGGAAGCCAATTTCTTGGGATCGCAAGTGTCCCTCCCCAACGGTGAGTGATTGCCACATCTTTGAGTTGAGGAAGGAGATCAATCAGGGCTTTCCAAACCACTTCGTGTGACGGCTCATTCCCTTCGATCTTCGAGTCAATTTTTGAACCAAAGAGATACGGAGGGTTGCCTTGCCCACCGAATGCGATTCTGTTGTCATCTGTTCTCTGCCCATAGATAACGATGTATCGACCGTCGTTGAATGTTGGCCTGTCAGCTAATCCAATTTCAGCCATTAGAGCATCGCTTAGGGGTTCGGTAGCAATCATTCGGGAATACACCGGAAGGAAGTCTAACTTCTTTCCCTTTAGGTCCCGTGTGTAAGCTTCGGTCGCTTGAATGACAACATCCGCGTTTACTTCACCATGGGAAGTCATGACTGATGTCCCATCGATAGAGAGAACGGTGGTTCCTTCAACTATCCTGCCGCCGCGTAATTCCACTGCCTCGGCTAAACCACAGACAAGTTTCGCCGGATTGATGCTTGCACAGGGAGAAAAGAATAGGCCGGACTTTATATGTGTAGCGTTTAAATATTGCTTCGCTTCATCAGACTCGAGGCGTCTAATGATGTTTTCTCCAAAGCCTCGTGACCTTGCAGCTCGTAACTCGGCAAGTTGACGCTCCTCTTGTGGTTTATTCCGAGCAAGGCAGATATGTCCGCCTTTTGTAAATCCGCAATCAATATTTTCGAGATCGATAATTCGCTTAACTTCATCGACCGTTTCAAACATCGCACGTTCAAGCCGAAGTGCATCTTCAAGAGATGATCTCTTTGCATACTTTTCTGTTCCGCCAGCTAAAGCCCCTTCACACCATCCTCCATTTCTCCCAGAGGCTCCATAGCCGCAGTACTCCTTTTCTATGACCAGGATGTTAAGCGATGGGTTTTTGTCAAGAAGGTAATATGCGGTCCAAAGGCCACTAAACCCACCTCCAACGATTGCTACATCAACAAAAGTGCTTCCACTAAGCGCAGGTCTTGGATTTGCATTCCCCTCTAAACTATCAATCCACAAAGGGACAGGGCGAGCTCCAGATACTGCAGTCATAAGGCAATGGAACCCTAATACTGTAAGATCTGCAACTTATAAGAAGAAACTGAACTAGCATGCTCTACTTCTAATGGGTATTCTTGGCGGAGCTGTCTTATGCGAGGACCTATGACATCGGCACTACTTCATCCATTCTCAAAACCATCATCGAATGATTATCGCACGCTTGTTCGGTCAGAAGGAGTTCGCGTTTGGGATGATCAAGGCAACGAATACATCGATGGCCTCGCTAGCTTATGGTATTGCCAAGTTGGGCATAACCGACCTGAGTTGATTGAAGCCATTGCTAACCAGTTAAAGACATTAAGTTCGTACCATACGTTTGCCCCTATGGGAAGCGACATCTCCGAAGCAGCAGCTGACCGGATCCGTTCTGTTTCTCCATTTCCTGATGGTCGAGTTTTTCTGTGCAACTCTGGTTCAGAGTCAGTCGACTCAGCTATCAAATTGATGCGTAAAGTAGCTATTCTTCGCGGTGAGCCTGAGCGGCAGATTATCCTCCGCCGTGGGCGGGGATACCATGGGGTGAACGTGGGAGGAACCACGCTACAGGGAATACCCGCAAATAGAGAAGGGTGGGGAGACCTCCTCCCTAGTGTTTTGGAGATCGACCCGACGAACATTGAATCAGCCGCTTCAATTTTTAAAGAGCACGGCAAAAATATTGCAGGAGTTATCACTGAGGCAGTGCAAGGGGCTGGAGGTGTTTTTCCTCCACCTGATGGATATTTAGAGGGGCTTCGACGACTATGCGATGACAATGGTGCGCTTCTCGTTTTTGATGAGGTCATTACAGGGTTTGGAAGGACCGGGAACTGGTTTGCGGCGGACACCTACGGCGTCACTCCTGATCTAATCACTTTTGCCAAAGGAGTTACGAGTGGATATCAGCCAATGGGAGGTGTACTCATAAGCCGTTCTATTTGTGACTTGCTTGAAGCTGACCCGCAATTCGTCTTTATGCATGGGTATACATACAGCGGGCATCCAGCAGCATGCGCAGCAGCGATTGCGAACATTGATCTAATCGAATCTGAAGAACTTATTTCGCGAGCCAACAATATAGGCGAGCGAATCTCGTCTGGATTAGAGGCATTGAAAAGTGATGGTTTACTCACTGAAGTGAGAGGCGTTGGGGCTATTTGGGCAGGACAAATCACCGGTGCTACAACAGAACAGGGGCTACAAGTTAGGGACAGAATGACTGAACTGGGCGTTATCTGCAGAGCAATAAACGGAGCATTGGCTTTCTGCCCCCCATTGATCATAGAAAATAACGACATTGACCTTATGATCGATACAGCGTCTACTGCTATTAACGAAATTATACGCCCATGAGACGTCCTCCAATACGAATCTTTGATGCGAAGGGGTCCTATGAATCAATCGGCTATGCCCATGGAAGCCTCTACGCCGAGGAGATCCAAGAATACACCCAAGACCGAATTCAGCTAGTAGCCGGCGGGTCATGGTCAGGAGGTCCCATAGCAAAGGGAGACATTATTGACCTGGCAGAATCGATGATCCCAGCCCATCAGCGATTCGACGAAGACTTATTCTCTGAATTGTCGGCGCTTGCCGAAGGAGCAGAGATATCGGTTGCAGAAGCGATCATCGTCGGAGGATTTACTGATTTCGTTGATGCCGTCCGGGCCCAAATTGGGGGAGAGACACCACCATCCCTGCAAGAAGATGATTGTACTGCCGTCTTAGTACCAGATAGCCGGTCCGAAGGAGCGGGCTTTCTTGCTCAGACTTGGGACATGCATGATACGGCGACAGAGCACGTCGTGCTTCTTCGTCTTGAACCTGATAACAGTCCAGCAGTCATTGTGTTCACTACAACAGGATGCTTAGGGCAGATAGGAATGAATGATCAGGGTGTCGCTGTTGGCATAAACAACCTGACCGGCGGGGACGGGCAGCGAGGAGTTACCTGGACATCAGTAGTTCGAGCAATGCTACGCCAAGATACAGCAGAAAATGCACTCAAGGTTCTCTTGGAAGCTGATCTCGCAGGAGCCCACAACTATCTCATCATGGACGGAACTGGAAAAGGTTTCAATGTCGAAGCGATGCCATCAATCCGTCCGGTAGAAGAACTGGGAAACGACCCCATAGTGCACACAAATCATGTAGTTACTTCTCTGGCTCTTCCTTTTCAGGCAGTGCGACCAGGGGATCTCCTTGAAGATTCGATTAGGAGATTGGAGCGCGGAAATGAACTTTTGAAAGGCGGAAAGGTCGATGCCCAAAGATTGGTAGAGCTAACCCAAGATCAAGAGGCGATCTGCCGAAGGCCTGAAGATCCATATCTTATTGAATCCAGCGGAGCAGCAATCATGCGACCTGCGACAAAGGAATTCTGGGCATGTTGGGGCCAACCATCAGATAATGATTATGAGCGTATTGGTTGGGCTGATGATTGAAGGCGCAATTATCACCAAAGGAACACGATCTGGCTTGACATACAGAAATCCTCGGCCTGAATGGGCAGGGGAGTTGGAAGCGCTGGAACGATCTTCATTTCCTACGTCAGACCCTGAGGACCTCTACTGCAAAGAGGATCTAGAAATACTTGCAAACGATTTCCCGCAAGGCGGGTTTGTGGGTTTCGACAACGATAAACCGGTAGCAATGGGATTAGGGATACAGGTTTTATTTGATGAAGATAACCCTTTGCATACTGTCCATGATGTTATGCCTGGAAATGGAGATTCAGGACATCGGCCAAAAGGGGACTGGTACTATGGAACTTCGATTGCTGTACGAAGCGAATACCGAAGGCGAGGAATTGGGGCTGAGCTTTATGAACTTCGCAAAGACGTATGTAGGAGTTTAAATCTGCGTGGAATCGTCGCCGGTGGGGTAATGCCGGAATACGTGAATCATAAACATGAAATGACGGCAGATGAATACATCGAACAAGTACGGGAGCAAAACATCTATGATCCGACGCTCTCATTTCAACAAGAAAATGGGTTCGAATTAGTTCGAGCGCTACCTAACTACATAATGAACCCAGATATTGATAACTATGCGGCGTTGATCATTTGGCGCAACAACGACTTTCGGAGTCAACAATGACAGATGATTCCATCCAAGGAGATCAAGCATTCCGGAGAGAAAACCTTCGTGGCCGTAACCCCGAGATGACATTTGGAGGGGCGCTATCATTCCTTCGGCGAAACTACACAAAGGATTTAGATGGTGTAGACATAGCCGTGACGGGGATACCTTTCGATATGGCTACATCAAACCGGCCCGGAACTCGATTTGGGCCTCGAGCACTTCGAGCTGGTTCTGTCGGCCTAGCTGAATTAGAAGCGTATCCTTTCGGGTTTGACCCATTTACTTATCTGTCAGTGGCGGACTACGGGGATTGCTTCATTGACTATGGGTACCCCCAGCACGCAGATGCAGTTATTGAACAGCATGCCGATCAAATTCTTTCAAGCGACACGATGATGCTCAGCATGGGCGGCGATCATTACATCACCTACCCTTTGTTGAAAGCACACGCTAAGAAATATGGACCACTATCGCTTATCCACTTTGATGCACATTGCGATACCTGGACAGATGATGGGCAACGTATGGATCACGGTTCGATGTTCCTTCGCGCTCTTCGTGAAGAACTCATAGATCCAACGTCATCAGTCCAAATAGGAATACGGACCCACAATTCAGATACATATGGTTTCACTGTGCTTGGTGCGCCATGGGTCCACAGAGAAGGAGTCCCAGCAGTTGTTGATGTGATTAGAGAAGTCGTAGCTGATAAGAACGCCTATCTCACTTTCGATATTGATTGCCTAGATCCGGCATATGCACCGGGCACTGGCACTCCCGTAGCTGGGGGTTTGAGCTCTGCCCAAGCCCTAGAGGCGATACGTTCTCTCGCAGAGTTCAACATAGTAGGCATGGATCTTGTTGAAGTAGCGCCCTTATACGACGTTGGTGAAATTACAGCTATCGCTGGAGCAACGATCTTACATGACTTTATTTGCCTCCAAGCGGTTCGGGCTGGCGCGCCAACAGCCCCATTTGGACGGATCTAGCTTGTGCAACGTAGGCTCAGGGAGGAAAGAGGGGAATAATGACTCCAGCTGTAGAGCTTCGACGAATAACAAAAAAATTTGGCGACGTAGTCGCTGTTGACAACATAGATTTGTCCATTAAAGATGGCGAATTCTTTGCGATGCTAGGGCCAAGCGGATGTGGAAAAACAACGACTTTACGGATGATTGCTGGTCTTGAGTTCCCAACAGAGGGAAGCCTCTCTATTTTCGGAGAAGAAGTAGGGACTCTCGCACCAAATAAACGGTCCGTAAATACTGTCTTTCAAAACTATGCGCTATTTCCCCACCTCACAGTCCTTGAAAATGTTGGCTTCGGGCTCAAAATGCAAGGAACAGACAAAAAAGAAACTCGTGCAAGGGCAATGGAAATGATTGAGCTCGTGCAACTAAATGGTTTAGAAAGTCGTAAACCAGCCCAGATGTCCGGAGGGCAGCAGCAGCGGGTCGCCTTAGCAAGAGCTCTAGTGAACCAGCCGAAAGTTCTTCTACTTGATGAACCTCTAGGGGCACTCGACCTGAAACTTCGACAGGAAATGCAATTAGAATTGAAGAAACTCCAACGTGACGTAGGAATCAGCTTTGTCTTCGTCACCCATGATCAAGAAGAAGCACTCACTATGGCTGACCGAATTGCTGTTATGCATGAAGGGAAACTATTGCAAGTTGCCTCACCCGAGGAAATATACGAACAGCCGGCCAGCAAGTTCGTCGCAGATTTTATAGGTAGAACAAATCTCCTAGAAGGAACAGTCAAAGACAAAACTACCGTAGTTTTAGAAAATGGTTCCCTAGTCCACGCCGCGAATTCACTAGTAGCTGGTACACGTGTTGCCATAAGTCTTCGTCCTGAACGGGCAAAGATTGCACGACTTTCAGATGTTTCCATTGAAGGTTCAAGCCTCAATGGGGTCATTGACACAATCACCTATTTGGGAAATGCCAGAGTATACGGAGTGAAACTTGATTGGATGAATATCGAAATCCGACAGGAGAATCGCCCAGATGCAGAACTATATGAACATGGTGATCAAATCACGGTCTATTGGAGCACAGACGATGTCTCAGTGGTGGCCGGCTAATGGGTAAAGAGTCAGACTCTCCGGCTCCTCCTCTTGAAGCAACGCCCGAATTCGAAAAAGCGGCGCAACGAAAGGAATCACGTCGCGGATTCCTACTCGCACTTCCCTCCTACCTTTACCTAGTAATTTTCTTCGTACTTCCTTTAGTTATCGTTCTTGTATATAGTTTCGCCACACGAAATCGATTCGGAGGCACGGATCTTTCTGGATGGAACTTCGATAGCTACGAAAGAATAGCTGAACCGATAGTGCGGACTATTCTTTACCGTTCGCTATGGCTGGCATTTCTTACGACTCTCATTTGTCTTGTAATCGCATACCCATTTGCATACTTCCTTACTACACGACGGCCATTGATACGAAACGTCATGCTCGTGTTCGTCATGATCCCTTTTTGGACAAATTTTTTAGTCCGAAACTATGCATGGCGGGTCATTCTCGGAAACGACGGACCCTTCACAAAAGTAACCGAGTTTCTAGGATTAGGAACGAATGAACTGCTCTTCAGTCAGAAGGCGGTGGTGCTAGGACTTGTTTATGGGTATCTGCCATTTATGATTCTTCCTCTTTATGCTGCGATTGAGAGAATTGATGGCCGCCTCATTGAAGCGAGCCGAGATTTATATGGGAGTGGGTGGCAATCATTCCGCCATGTGCTTCTACCCCTTTCGATGCCTGGCGTAATCGCTGGATCAATACTGGTGTTTGTTCCAAGCCTCGGCGCTTATGTCACTCCAGAAATCCTCGGCGGTGCCAAAACAACGTTCTTGGGTAGTTACATCGTTACTCAATTCCTTACTGCCCGAAACTGGCCATTCGGCGCCGCCTTGTCCTTCGTGCTTATGGCAGTGATGCTCGTTACGACCATCATTTATTTCCGTAAAGGAGGTAGAACACTATGAGTTCTGCAGTTGAGCCTCGAGGCTGGGCTAAAACTGCCCTCCACGTTAATGGGTGGCTTGTTTACCTTTTCTTTTACGCCCCCATTGTTCTACTAGTCCTTTTCTCATTTAGTGAAAGTCGTAATGTCGGGAAATGGGGAGGGTTTACACTTGATTGGTATCAACAGTTTTTCGATAGTTCCAATGCTCGAGGAGCGTTATCTAATTCAGTAAAGATAGCTCTTATCGTCACTCTTATCTCTGTCATCCTCGGGACAATGGCGGCGCTGTCTCTGGAACGGTTCACCTTTAGGGGAAAAAAAGTCTTTGACGCTTTGCTTTATCTCCCTATCATCATTCCTGACGTCACAATGGCCGTCATGCTGCTGCTCTTCTTTGGCCAATTTTATGACGTTATAGAGGCGGTCTTTGGAATTCAGATGCGGAAGGGCTTCGGGTCTATTTCGATAAGCCATATTGCCTTTAATATAAGTTTTGTCTCCGTGGTCGTAAGAGCTCGCCTTGCTGGAATGTCTACAGACCTTGAGGAAGCAGCGGTTGATTTGTATGCATCACGTTGGAAAGCCTTTCGTTACGTAACATTTCCACAGATACTTCCTGGTATAGCAGGCGGCGCCTTACTGGCGATGACGTTGTCACTGGATGATGTGGTGATTACCCAGTTTGTTTCTGGTCCGGGTTGGACTACGTTGCCTGTTTATGTCTTCGGATTGATACGGAAAGGAGTCACGCCACTCATAAATGCGGTTTCGGTAGTTATGCTCCTTGCTTCTATGTTGCTTGTTGTGCTGTCTCTCATCGCTCAACGGTCTCGCCGAACTGGATAAATACTCCCTAAGCATCTATAGTCTAAGCACCTATAGGAGGGGAATTTTATGAAGAAAAGTAAAAGGTTTCGCCTGCTTGCAGCCTTGCTGGCCACGTTTTTGATTTTGTCAGCGTGCGGTGGCGATGATGATGACGCCGCTGGAGCGGACTGTGAGCTTGGTCAGGTTGATGGTGACCTTGCCATGTATAACTGGGCAGAATATATAGATGAAGAACAGTTAGCAGAATTTGCGGACGAATATGGTATCGGTTTCACACTCGATACATATGACTCGAATGAAGCGATGCAACCAATCGTTTCTGCTGGAGGATCCGGCTATGACGTCATCGTGCCATCGGACTATATGGTTTCGATACTTATAGCAGCAGGATCGATCCAGCCGCTTAACTTTGATGCGATACCAAATGCTGCGAATATTTCTGCAGACTTTAGCGGTCTCTACTATGACCCTGATGGAGCATACTCAGTTCCATATCAGTGGGGGACAACCGGTATTGGTGTTAATACTGCTGTAGTAGGGACAGATTTCCCTCGATCTTGGGGTCTTATTTTTGACCCTGAAATCTCAGGTGCATTTGATGGTCAAATTCAGTTACTTAACGACCCTCGTGAAACCGTGGGCGCAGCCTTGAAGTACCTTGGATATTCACTGAATTCAACGAGTGAAGAAGAATTAGCGGAAGCCGAAGCGTTACTGTCGGCTACAGCTGGAAGACTTGCAGCATTTAACACTGACTCAGCTGATGAATTCCTCACTTCTGGGGAAACGGTAATTGGCCATGGCTACTCAGGTGACATGTTCGTACAATTCTTGGACCAGGACAACTACGAAGACTACGTCTATTTCGTCCCTGAAGAGGGTGGAACAAAGTGGATAGACAATATGGCAATTGTGCATGATGCACCGCATCCATGTACCGCTCACACGTTTATCAATTGGTTGCTTAGCGCAGAACAGGGAGCGGCGTTGACTGACTGGAATTACTATGACACGCCAAACCAAGCAGCTCTAGATTTAATGGCTCTCGATGAAGAAGGGTATTACGACGATCTCTTAGATTTCGTGAGAAACCCGGAGCTATTTGCAGGCGGTGTTGAATCCCTTGAATCAATCGAAGATACCGGAGATTTTGAAACAAATTACTCCGATGCATTCGTTAACGCTAAAGGGTAATTAAAGCCTTCATATGGGGGCAAGGCTGCGGCCTTGCCCCCATAGAAATTTAACGTCCATTGTCCAAGGCTCTATTAACGCCATTTGGATACTGGATTCGCTTCCAAACGTTCTATTCTGCAGCAGAGAAAGATACAGAGACGTCTTTCGGTCATTGTAGTTGCCTGTAGGATCTGAGTAGTAGGGATGAGATGAGAGGACACCATGCGTCGAATTCAGCACCGCATCAATGGGGAGATTGTTAACCCATCGCCAGATGCAGCTAATGAAGTGCTAAATCCTGCGACCGGTGAGCAAGTCGCTGAAATCTTTCTCGCAACGGAAAGAGAGACTCATCTAGCGGTTGCATCAGCTAAAGCTGCCTTCGCTGACTGGAGGAATTCATCCGTAGCTCAGAGAACCAAATTGCTCTATAAGTTCCGGAATCTAGTGATGGAAAACGAGATGCGATTAGCCGAACTTATTACTGAAGAACACGGCAAGGTTCTTGAAGATGCTCGAGGAGAGGTGGCTAGAGGAATTGAGAATATCGAATACGCCTGTGGTTTTGCTGAGGCTTTGAAAGGGGCATATAGCGAGCAAGTCTCAACTGGCGTTGATGTCTATACCTTAAGGCAACCAGTAGGAGTTTGTGTTGGAATCACTCCGTTTAACTTCCCTGTGATGGTCCCGCTTTGGATGTTGCCAAACGCAATCGCGTGCGGAAATACGTTTATCCTAAAACCGTCAGATAAGAACCCATCAGCTCCCTCGTTTCTTATAGAACTCATTCAGGAGGCTGGATTTCCAGATGGAGTAGTTAACCTCGTAAACGGCCAGGAGGAGACAGTCAATCAGCTGCTATGCCACCCTGATGTGGACGCTATCAGTTTTGTAGGCTCTACTCCGGTAGCCAGACATGTCTACGAAACAGGTACTGCCCATGGAAAACGTGTGCAAGCGTTAGGTGGTGCCAAGAACCATATGGTCGTGTTGCCTGACGCAGATATAAATCTTGCAGCGGATGCCGCAGTTTCAGCTGCCTATGGTTCTGCAGGAGAAAGATGTATGGCCATTTCAGTAGTCGTAGCTGTAGGAGAAGTTGCAGATCCTCTTGTAGAAGCCATCTCAGAAAGAATCACAAAATTATCCATAGGCCCAGGAACCGATCCTGATTCGCAGATGGGCCCCCTTATAAGCCGAGAGCACCGCGATCGAGTAGTTCATTACATCGAACAGGGCCAAAAAGAAGGTGCGAGAGTTGTTATCGATGGAAGGTCAGACCTTTTAGACCTCCCAGGCTTTTTTGTGGGCGTCACCTTATTGGACCACGTGTCAACATCAATGGAGGTATACAAGGACGAAATATTTGGGCCGGTGCTCTGCGTAGTAAGAGTAGAAACATTCGATGAGGCAACCGAGATCATAGCTGCGAACCCATATGGGAATGGGGCTGCAATATTCACGCGAGATGGATCCACAGCACGTCAGTTCCAACGAGATGCCCAAGCAGGAATGATTGGTATCAATGTCCCGATACCAGTCCCAGTCGGGTATCACTCATTTGGAGGGTGGAAAGACTCTCTCTTCGGCGATACAGCAATGTATGGTCCGGAAGGAATTCATTTCTACACAAGGCAAAAGGTAGTGACCAGTAGATGGCCCGACCCAACAAGTAGCCAGATAGATCTAGGATTCCCCCGAAACGACTAAATTATTCTGAGCTACCAGCACAAGCTTGTTCGACCAACCACCTAAACAAAGGGTCGCTATCGCGGCTTGTAAGCATCTCCGGATGCCATTGGACGGCGACCACAGGTAAAGCTTCATGTTCGATGCCTTCAACTCCACCATCTTCGGCTTGCGCGGAAACACGAAGGCCCTCTCCGATACGCTCAATGCTTTGATGATGCAAGGAATTCACCATACGTGACCCACCATATATCTCTTCAAGTATCGAGTTTTCCGCCATCGTAACAGTATGGGCTTCAGTAGACGGTGCCTTATCGCGAATCGCATGCGTCGGGACATCTTGAAAAAGGCTCCCCCCAGAGTAAACGTTTATAATTTGCAAACCTCGACAAATACCTGCAACAGGAGTAGCTGATTTGAAAGCAGCATCAAGTAAAGAAATTTCAAACTCATCGCGAATTGGTTCTGGATTGAAGGTCTTCGGGTCGATTTCAGCCCCGTATATTTCTGGCTGGATATCGGCACCGCCACTCATTAACAGACCATCAAGCCGCTCTATGTAGAGAGTTGGGTCAGCTCCCACAGGCAGCCACACGGGTATCCCGCCAGCAGAAATAATACCTTGAGCGTAATCGTCCCAATACACATCAAGTGGGAGGTCTCCCATGACTTTCAAGCTTCCTTTAAGGTCTTTCCCGCTCCGTCTCTTTCCTGTTATGCCTATAAGTGGGGCGCTGTCCATGGGATCCTCTTCGAACGTAGCTGATATGGATTTAAACGGTATCGTGGATGAATGCAACTATTGCAAACATCTTCATATTGTAGAGACCTATAGCGGGAGAGCGAGAAAATCATGGAAATCACATGGGATGTTATCGATTCTCACGCATACCAATTTCGTAACATAGGTGTCAAAGCAGATACCAGTGTCCTAGTACTTGGTGATCGCTCCTCTGAGCCGTCTATTCGTGACGTGGCCCGATTGGCTCTGCAATCGATCGGCGCACCAGTTGTAGAAGTTCTCTCCACAGCAGCCTTCAGCGGAGAGGCCCAATATGAAAATTTTACAACTGAGCTTGTCTCCTCATGCTTTTCTTCAAGCGACTATGTCATTGATTGCACCATAGAGAAATTAACCCGCAATCTAGATCTCGACTCGATAGAACGCAGCGGCACGCAAATATTTGTCGAAGGTGAAAACACCTGGATTCCCGTAGGAGAAACCGCAAAGCATAGATGAAGGAAGTCAAAATAGTATGAAATTTCATCTTGTAATTGCTTCACCATCATTTGACGAAGGACTTGCGTTCTTTCTCGATGAACTCGGTTTCACTCTTGAGAGAATCACACCGTCAGAGAACCCTTCACTGGCGATTCTTACAGGTTTCGGTATCAGTATTTGTTTGGACAAGAACGCTGAAACAGGGCCAGTCGTTCTAAGGATCTCCACTGCGGATCCGGATCTCCATGGTCTGGAAAAGACAGGCCCAAACGGAACCAAAATTATTTATGACCTGAACCCAGATGAACAAACGTCTCCAACATCGGAAGAGCCCTCTATTGCTATCAGTGAGGGGTCAACCGCACATTGGACAGATGGCCGCGCAGGTATGAAGTATCGAAATCTGCTTCCGCAAGGGAACTGGAACTACATAGCTTCACATATCAAAGTCCCCGGAACTGGTCCGGTTCCCGATTGGGTTCATTATCATGACGCCCAGTTTCAGATCATCTGCTGCTACAAAGGGTCGGCGAAACTTGTATACGAGGACCAAGGCGACCCGTTCATCTTCAACGCTGGTGATTGTGTCCTTCAGCCTCCGTATATCCGCCACCAAGTCCTTGAAAGCTATGACGGCTTAGAAGTTATCGAGATCGTAACCCCAGCCAACCATTCAACCTTCAGCGATCACACCATGACTCTCCCTAACGATACCCATAACCCAGCCCGTTATTTTGAAGATCAGACTTTCATCTGGGATAAAGCCGCAAACAGGCAATGGCATAGTTTAGAAACAGCGAATGGTTCTTCTCATGAGATAGGAAAAACCGGAATCGAAATAGCTAGTGCCCGCAATGGGGACGTTCAACTTCTCCGTCCGTCAAGAAGCGGAGAAACACTATCGGACATAATTCCTTCACCACAGCAGGGCTCCAGCAAATTTGTCCTTTGGTTTGTTCTATCAGGAACAGCAGTATGTGACCGCAGCAGCTCTGGACAACAAAGGATCTACGAAAATGATGCGATCAGTGCACTTAATACTCATGAAGAAGGAAAGGATGTTGTTTTCCGCAATCCCTCATCAGATTTCTCACTTCTAGAAGTCCGAATTCCCTTGAACCCCCCAGAGAACTAGCACTCCAACTTGCAATATGGGATTTGAAAAGCTTGAAAGAAATTTTCTTCGAGGATGGAGGCATAATGGGGTATGCGCAAAATCGCCAATATCGCGTTCTTCGGAGTGTTGGTCGTCGCAATCGTGCTTCTCTTGGCCCTTGTTGACTGCTCCGGTGAACGTCCTTCACTTGAGCAAACCTGGTATCAACTTTCATTACATGGTGCGTACCTTTAGATTCCAAGGACCTAAACAGGATCTCTATGCGATTGAGCCCCACTAGAAGGAGCGGCGTCGGCCGGTGGGAGAGTCAACGATAACAACCAGTTAGCCATCAGGAAACTAGCTGATACCCATAGCGCTGCATCTATACCCCCCAACAGGTATGCCAGTCCAGAAAGAAGTGTCCCCAAAAGGCGTCCAAGGGCATTTGCGGCGTAATAGAAACCAACGTTCATAGTGACCCTATCTTCATCTTTGGAATAGGCCAGTACCAGAAAGGAATGAGTTGAAGAGTTAATGGCAAAGAGAAGCCCAAAGATAATCAGGCCATAGACAACTGCACCGTTTACTGAAAAGTCAGCGGTGACAAAAATGGCTATTCCTATAGTAACTAGTGCCAGTATCAAGGCCCAGACTCTAGCTGCCCATATGGTTTCTTTAGATCGGCCTAATAGCTTGATGAAGCTGGGAGCCCACGATTGGACAACACCATAACCGATCACCCATCCGGCAAGAAAACCTCCTATCCCGTTATATGACCATCCCAATTC
>CACFFD010000029.1 GCA_902565595.1 Actinomycetota bacterium | reverse complement strand
TGACACAATTTGCGCAGCAACCGAATTAAAAGACAATCCTCAAGTCAATTCGGTTTGGCTAGCGGGATTTGGTACTGGTGGCGCTTTAGCTATCAGCGCTGCAAGTTTATGTGACGAGGTGAGCGGGGTCGCCTCTATTTCTGCGCCCGCTGATTTTCATGATTGGGCGCAAGATCCGGATCGGCTGTTGCAATATTCGCGTACCGTAGGGGCAATAACGAATCCAGATTTTCCTCAAGATAAAAAATCATGGGCGGAGGAAATTGATTTGATTAGACCCATAGAAGCTGCAGAAAAAATAAGTGGAAAGCCTCTGCTGGTGGTTCATGGGGCAAGCGATCAAGTTGTTCCCTCATTCGATGCGCGAGTACTAGCCGACGCTCATGGCAATGCTGATTTGAGGATAATTGAAGGAGGCACACACAGATTACGATTTGACCCAAGAGCATCTGCAATAATAATTGGGTGGCTTGATCGAACACAGCGTTTAGCGGCGAAAGAAATCACTTCTGATCAATACTCAGTCCCAGAAGAGGAATCATGAGAACTCAAGTATTCACAGATGGGTCATGTAGCGGAAACCCAGGACCAGGAGGATGGGCTTGGATTATTCCCGATGGAAACTTTGCCGCAGGATATTCTCCCGACACCACAAATCAGAGAATGGAACTTATCGCTGTAATCGAAGCTGTCACGACTGTACAGGGCCCATTAGAAATAATCAGTGATTCAACGTACGTAGTTAACTGCTTTCGAGATAGTTGGTGGAAAGGGTGGCTAGAGCGAAATTGGAAGAATAGTCAGAGAAAACCTGTAGCGAATAGAGATTTGTGGGAACCTTTAATCGCAGAGTATCAAAATCGGGATCTCATGTTCACATGGGTGAAAGGCCACGGAGGAAATGAATGGAATGATTACGCTGACCGCCTTGCGGTTGAAGCTGGATTCCTTCAGGCAGACCGCTCGGGTGAAGAACCACCTGCAGAGATCATCTTGCCGTAATCATTAGAGCAAACAAGATTTTGAGCTAGTAGCTTAAACTGCACTACGGTCTAATTAGCTAATCAAGTGAGGTGTAAATGCCATATCCACAGGAAATTATCGACCTTGGTGAGAAGGTAAAGAATTGGGGACGTTGGGGAGAAGACGATGAGCGGGGAACGGTAAATTTCATAACAGATGATGTTCTTCTGGAAGCAGCTAATAGTATTCGTAGTGGGAAACGGTTCTCACTAGCTTTCCCCTTAAAGCAACAAGGGGGTTTGCAACTAGGGTCAATGCCCGGGCGTATAAACCCTCTGAGGACGATGGTTCAACTAAACACTCCGGTTATAGGGGACCCGTCTCTCTTCTGTACCAGTGACGACGTTGTTACTATGGGTCTACAGGCAGCAACACACTGGGATGGGCTGTGCCACGCTAGTTGGGATGGCAAGATCTATGGAGGGCGCGATGCAAATACGATTACCTATGATGGTGCATCAGTCTGTGGAATTGAAAAAATTGAAACCCTAACAAGTAGGGGAGTTCTATTAGACATTGCCGAATTACACGAAGTCGATGAGCTTTCTGGAGGGCACGCGATCACCTACGAAGACTGTGTCAATGCAGAAGAGCGGCAAGATGTGAAGGTGCGTAGCGGAGATATTCTCTTGCTGCGAACTGGGATGATGGCAAAAGCTAGAAATGGTGACGTGGTTTCTTATGGAAGCGGAACTCCGGTTGACGGGTCACCTATGCCTGGATTTCCTGGAGTTGGTTTAGGGGCAGTTGAGTTTTTCTATGACCGTGAAGTCGCCGCAGTTGCAACAGATACCATTACATTTGAAGTGATGCCTTGGGATCCGTCTGTCCCAGGGGCGATACTTCCAATACATTGCATCAACCTTGTCATGATGGGACTAACACAGGGGCAAAACTTTGACCTAGAGGAACTTTCTGCTGACTGTAAACAAGATGGCCAATACGATTTTCTCCTCGAAGCTAGCCCTCAGCCCTTTGTAGGGGGAATAGGTTCACCAGTTAACCCTGTCGCTATTAAATAAGATAGTGAACGGCTACACCATTTCAGCATGGTCTGCCATTTCAAGCATTTCCCTATCACCAGAGGAATTACCGTATGCCCATAGCTCGACACTTTCACTCTTAAGGAATTTTTTTAAGCGTCTTGCTTTTTCAGGGCCCCGAACATTTACTCCATCCATTTCCCCTGTTAAATAACCTAGGGATGACATCAATTCGACGGCGATTACGTGATCAAACCCCAATGCCTCTCCTGCGGGTCTCGCATAACACCCTAAAGATCCGGTGACTAACACTAACTGGTGGCCTTGGTGTCTATGGAAATCGATACGCTTAAGGATTTCTCTGCGGTAAAAGTTCGGAATTGTCGAAGCATAGGATTTCCCTTCAATCTCGAGCTGATCAGTTGGGTAGCCGCCGAATAGTTCAGTGAGCGTATTTTTCTTTAACGCATTCCGGATATCCCCGTTTCTAAAGCCAATCAGAGTTTTACATGTCGCCTTAGCAAGTTTTCCTACCCCATATTGCCTAAGAAAAGGGAAGAGGGTATCACGTCTTGTTATCGTGCCATCAAAATCAAAAGCTGCTACGACCCGTTCCCTCATTGTTTAAGCATGAAACTTTCGAGACGCTCTAATGTTTCTTCCATCCGCGGTAAGTGTGACTTAGGGTAGCGAGCTATTTCAATCATCTTTGGCCAAACCGCCATACTCCAGTCAAATGTTTCGGTCACTACTGTCCCATCATGCCCATCAGAAAGTTGATACCGCCATCGGTGCTTCCCTAAATGGGCCCACGCTATAAGGGTATTTCGCTCATATTCAACGACGGTATTCGTTATCCGGTAGGGGATGTTCCATGTCTTCATTTTGATACGAAAAGTATTACCAAGAGAAAGCCGATCCGGCCCACTTACCTTTCCTCTAAGTGTTCCCGAGCCATCGATTTCCGAATGGAGAAAAGGATTTGCTAATACGTCGAAGATTTCGTTGCGACCTGCGGGAATGACTCTACTGACAGAAATTTTTTTCTCCAAACTGCTTTCATCTAAAGATCGCCCCTTCATGCGCCCAGTATCCCATTAAGGGCTATCTCGATCGAAGGATGCTTAAACTGGAAACCAGCATCAAGCGAAACCGAAGGTAGTGCTCGCGTGCTCGTAAATATCAGCTCTTCAGCAAGTTCCCTTCCAGCAAGGATCATAGGCCCAAATTTCGGTACAGGAATTACTGTGGGCTTTCCCAAAGCTGAACCTAATGCCTTGGTGAAATCAGTATTACTAACGGGTTCGGGAGCTGTCAGGTTTATTGGGCCATGGATCTCTGAAGAAAGCAACCAAGCAATAAGTCGCACTTCGTCCTCTAAGGTAATCCAGCTCCAGTATTGACTACCATTTCCCAGTTTCCCGCCTAGTCCTAGTTTGAACAGAGGAAGTATTTTCTTCATCATCCCACTATTTGGGTCGAGGACAATTCCTGTACGTAGATGAACGACTCGAATTCCAGCTTCCTCCGCTGACCTTGTCGCTATTTCCCAGTCAGATGCAACGTCGGCGAGAAACCCGCTGCCTTTCGGCGACTTCTCATCTACTTTGCTATTTCCACAATCACCATAAAACCCAGTGGCCGAACCACTCAAAAAAATACTGGGTGGCGAATCTAGTTCAGATAACGTTTTGGAAATTAGGTCTGTGCCTGTGATTCTACTTGAGTAAATTTCTGCTTTTTGCTTTTTTGACCACCGCCGGTTCCCGATGCTTTCACCTGCGAGGTGAATCACCGCATCGATTCCATTGAGACGTTGACTTTCTATTAGACCTTTAGGTGGGTCCCAGTAAACGTCTGCAACGTCTCTGTTGCGAGAAACGCAAATTACTTCATGCCCCATTTCTTTCAAGTACGAACTTACAGCGCTACCAATCGTCCCAGTAGCGCCTGTGATAGCAACAATCATTCAAACTCCTCCGATGAATTCCTACTTGTATGAATGGTTGCACATCGTCTGCTGAAGGGTGTAACCGAAATAGATATTTCAGTGACTATCGAAGTTATTCGCCTTACTTCGTGAATCATGTTAAAAATGAAAAGAATGAGAGGTTCCATGGAAGAGTCACAGCCACCTAGGATGTCAGAGAGGTTAAGGGAACTCGAACTAAAGCATCTTGGCGGTGCTCTAGCATTGGTGGTTCTTTTGATCTTTATTTTCCAGAATACAGACGATACTCAAATGGAATTTCTTTGGTTGGACATAGCTATGCCTCTCTTTCTTTTACTCCTGTTAACTTCCGTTCTTGCGTGTCTAGTCGTTATTTTGGTTCAGCGAGCAAGTCGAAAACGAAGAAGTTCTTAATGCTTCCAGTTGAGTTGGTCTCATCTTCTGGCAAACTGAGATATGGATAAAGAAGAGTTGATTAATTCTCCTGAATCTGGCTTAGATGAAGCTCAAGAGACAGAGAAGAAGAAGCCAAAAGGGCAAGGTGCAGTTGTTCTTGGAGCAGCAATGATTGCAGTTGGAGAGATCCTTGAGCCGGAGAAGACCACAGTCGAGATCGTTCAGACGAATGATGACCCTGAACCAGATTTACCGTTTGATCTTGACTTTGGAGATCTTCCTCCTTTAAGTTAAGACACTTTTTAGTTTCTGTTTACAGGTATTGGCAATCTGCTACAAATCTAATCTTCTTGAAAAATCACTTTGCCAACGCCTGTCGGGGTCGATATTTCGACGGATGGCCCTCCACTCATGCACACCTGGGTACATTTTAGGAATCAATTTTGGGTCAAGCCTCGCATCCTTTGCCAAGTAAACCCGACCTCCTGCTTCCAACAATTTCTGATCTAAATCGTCTAGAAATCCGTAGATGCCTTCGTGTTTTGCAGGGAAATCAACTGCAAGTGTCCAGCCAAGCATTGGAAAGGACAGGGGGGCTTGGTTAGAAACTCCCAGTTTTTTTAATACCACGAGAAAAGCAGGGGCATTTGCATTGTTAATTGCGTCGACGACATCGAGAAGCGTGTGTTCTGAGGTCTCAGGGACAGCCATTTGCCACTGGATAATCCCAGTTTTTCCGTATAGCCGATTCCAGTTTCTAACTTTATCAAGAGGGTGCATAAAGGCGGATAATTCGATTTTTTCGTTGTTCTCGCTCCTACCGGCTGATAAGAATCTGAGGGAATTGTATGCGCTTACCGTTGATTTCCGAAGAAGTAGATCAGGGAAAAAACTGGGTAGAGAGAGAATAGGGTTAGTTTCATATGAAGATAGAGGGTCAGGCTCGGAATCTGAGTGATTTGCTGTCTCTAAGATTCCTCGGCCAAGGTTATTTTTTGAGGCGAGGTCTAGCCACGCAACGCTGTATTCAGCACTAGTTATATGTGATTTCATAGCTTCGAATAAGTCGGGAAAATTGCTAAAGCTTTTTCTATCAACGAGAACTTTACTAGATCGGATCGGTATTAATTGGATTGTCGCTTCGATAATAATTCCAGTTAGTCCTAGACCTCCCATAGTTGCCCAGAAGATAGAGCTTTCTTCGGATTTACTGCATCGGATAGTCTCTCCATCTGCGAGCATTAAAGTCATCGATTCTATATGGTCTGCGATAGATGATTGGCGGTAATGGTTCTTTCCGTGTATGTCTGCAGCTATTGCTCCGCCAATAGTTACAGAACTGGTTCCCGGAACTACTGGCATATACCAACCAAGAGGGACTATTTGTTCAAGTAGTTCTGCAAAAGTTGCAGAGGATGAAACGGTTACGAGTCCGCTTGTGCTTATGTATTTAATATGTTTTCCGCTAAATGATGGCCGTATAACATCCCCACTGCTGTTCATGGGCTGATCACCATAGCTCATCCCTAGCCCCCGAGGTATGCAGCCTCTTTTCCCAACTGATTCAATTGTGTTTCTTAAATCACGGATGGTTTCAGGTTCTCGTAAATATGATTCGGAAACGTTTACGTTTCCCCAAGTTTCTAGTTTCGTCTTATCCATATATTGCGAAACCATATGCTAGCGCCCAAAGAGTAGACAGTGTTAAAAGCCAAAAGTCACTGAGTACTGTGCGTACAGGATCTTCTCCGAAACCAGTTTGCAGTCGCATTCGATATCTAGCCAGTCCCGAGAAAAAAAGAAACAGTGATGCAACAGAGTAGCTAGTTTGAGTACCTGTTGATTGGCCTAACCAGAATCCGTAGGTGATAACAGCAAATGCAGATGATAAGGCCATAAGAACCTCAAGGAGTTTCAATGAGTAGAACTTAAGAACTAGCCGTGACATATAAGTTTGATATGCGGATAACTCGGCGAACCGTTTACCTGCTACCAAGAACAACGATGTGGAAGAGACTAGAGTGACGAACCAGAAAGAGAGCGGAATGCCAGTGGAGAGTCCACCCGCTGCAGCTCGAAATACAAATCCAGATGCAACGAGAAGTAACTCTATATAAGGGATCCGTTTCAGTTTTATTGAATACAGAAAATTAACGAAGATATATACCGCTAGACAAATTCCCAAACCTAAAGAAAAGAGGAAGCCTATTATCAAAGAAGAGATAGAAAAGGCTGAGATGATCCCGAGCAAAAATCGAACTGATACCTCGCCATTCGCTATCGGCCTTTGCGCTTTTTGTATATGTTGTTTGTCGGCTTCGACATCGCACAAGTCATTAAAGAAATAAACACTTACTGAGACGAGAAGGAAGAGAAAAGCGGCGATTGAAGTCCTAAATATGGTATCCCCATTTTCAATTTCTCCAGCAGCAAGTGGCGCTGCAAATACCAGCAAATTTTTAAGCCACTGGTGTGGTCTTGCAGCTGACAAATAGGGGCTCAAGCGCTGCATTTAGCTTCAAAGTTTGAGAAAGTCGAAGGCCAGCAGGAATAGGGTCTGAGCCAGTGGTTCCTCTTCATTTTAAACATTTTCATGTCGAAAGCCCCTAAGTTTCGATCTTCAAGTATGTGCCGCAAATGACACATATTCACTTCATTTACTTCCTGGCGTGAAGAATATTTCTAAATTTATTCGTCTGTCTAGGTGCATTTCATGATACGCCACTATGGTCTACCACGTATATGAGTACGCGAATGTTGATCATTGTTTCTCTTGTTTGTGGACTAGTGATACTTTTGGCATTTACTACACAAGTTCTTATAGCATCTTGAATTTCGTGCTGCTGTTTGAATGATTAGTTGACTGTTGTAGCGATAGGATTTGGACATGGAAGATACAAAGTCGCATTTTGATTTGGTGATAGTAGGAGGAGGTCCTGGAGGATATGGGGCCGCTCTTTATGGTGCAGCTGCTGGGCTCGATGTAGCGCTAGTAGAAATGGGGAAATTAGGAGGTACATGTCTTCATGTTGGTTGCATTCCCGCCAAGGAATTGCTAGAAACAGCATCGGTTCTTCGGACGGTCCGTCAAGCTGAAGAATATGGTGTCAAGGCAGGTGCCCCCGAATTAGATATGTTGCAACTTATGAGCCGGAAACAGGGGGTGATAGATACTTTAACTTCAGGCGTAGAAGGACTGCTGGCAAGAAGGAGCGTAACGGTTTTTCCAGGAGTGGGAAAGTTAGTCGGAGGCAAACAAGTAAAGATCTCGGCTTCTGATCACAGCGAACAAGTTATTTCTGGCGACAATATTATTCTGGCTAGTGGGTCAAAGCCTAGGTCGATCCCAGGCTTTGAAATTGATGGACATCTAGTCGTAACTTCAGACCAATTACTTTCGATAACTAAAGTCCCTTCTAGGGCAGTCATCATTGGCGGAGGTGCAATCGGAGTTGAATTCGCTTCAGCCTTAAATGATTTTGGCTCAACTGTAACCGTTGTTGAAGCACTACCTCAAATACTTACCGGCTGCGATAAAGATATTGCGAAAGTTGTCCACAGGTCGTTTCAGAAAAGAGGAATAGATATTCGTACCGGAATCATGGTTGAAGGCCATACCCCTACTTCGGATACGACCACTGTTTCGTTAAACGATGGCGAAAATATAGAAGCAGATCTGGTAGTTATCTCAGTAGGGAGAAGACCATACCCTGATCTCCTCGGATTAGAGAATGTAGGAATTAGCGCCGACCAAAGAGGTTTTGTTCCAGTCACTGAATTCTGCGAAACTCAATCTTCCGGCATCTACGCCATTGGCGACCTAATAGATACACCCCAGTTAGCTCATGTCGCATTTGCAGAGGCGATACTAGCGATCAAACGCATATGTAAAGAGAAGGTAAATCCGGTTGATTATGCAAAAGTGCCATGGGCTATTTACTGCCATCCCGAAGTAGCTTTTGCAGGCCTTACCGAAGTAGAAGCAGTTGAAGCAGGATACAGCATAGAAGTATCGAAACACCGATACTCAGGTAATGGGCGTGCCATGATAGTTGGGGATACAGATGGCCTTATCAAAGTCGTCGCAGAAAAACTTCCCGATGGAACCTTAGGGCAAATACTAGGAGTTCATATGGTAGGGCCCTGGGTTACAGAGCAACTAGGGCAAGGATATTTAGCGATTAACTGGGAAGCTACCGTTGCTGAAGTGGCTGAATTCATTCAGCCGCACCCTACATTAAGTGAGCTATTCGGCGAAACGGTCATGTCTTTGACTGGCAGAGGGCTACACGGTTAGTTGATCCTCGAAAACCTTACCAGCTGCCGCCGCTTCCACCGCCGCCACCTCCAGCATCAAAGCCTCCACCAAAATCTCCCGACCATCCAGAGTCGTTTGCGGAAGGAGAGTACTGTGTTGTCCGGACATCGTAACTGCTATCGAAAGCATAGGAAGCAAACAGGTAGTCGTCTGAGACAAGGTCACCGACGTAGTTGAGCCGAGATGATTGCTTGAATGCACGTTTCCAGGCATCTACCTCACCAAGAGAAACAGCCCAAGCAGTGTATTCACGGAGAACTCCATTCTCAGCTGCTGACTCCACATGTTTTGCTTCAGATTTATTCAGAAATTTCCTAAAGCCCTCTATCTGATTCCAAAGCCCTGTTCCTTTAGGCGTCCGAACAGCTAGTTCCCAAGCGCGATAGTTGTATTTCTTAATCGAACAAGCTTGTTATATATAAGAGCGACAGGAAATAAAACGGCAGATACTGCGATGAGTACGATCCAAACAACCATTAGACTCCTGTATATAGGGTGCAGCCCAAATACTAGACATAAAGCCGTGCACGCGAAAGTACAGATACTCAATTGAAAATTTTGACAAAAGATAGAGAATCTAAAATGATGGAAGACGCTCTGCCGCTTCCATTACAAGTTCGATGGTTAGGAAAAGTCCGGTATCAGGATGCTCTTGCTGTGCAGAAAAGTCTCTTTGAAGCCAGTCCAGAAAACTATTTACTTCTTATGGAACACTCCCATGTCTTCACTCTTGGAGTTAATGGTAATGCATCGAACATACTTGTAGATCCGTCAAAAATCGGAGCTGAAATTATCCGTATCAAGCGAGGTGGGGATGTAACATATCATGGCCCTGGGCAACTAGTTGGATATCCAATATTGACTGTTCCAGGGAAGCGAGGTGGAGGTATGGCCGATACCTCGGCGTACATTAACTCTGTAGAGCAAGTCATCATCGACGCATTAGAAGAACTAGGCCTTCCAAATTGTGGTCGGATATCTAAGTATCCAGGAGTATGGGTAGACCCAAATGGGCACTCACCAAGAAAGGTAGCTGCAATAGGAGTTCGTCTTTCAAGAGGGCGGTCTATGCATGGCTTTGCGATAAACGTCAAGCCGGATATGTCGTATTTTGATGCTATTGTCCCTTGCGGTATTAAAGAAATGGAGGTCACGTCACTCAATCAGGAGGGCCTTGATTTAGACCTTAGAGAAGTAACGGATGTCATTTCTGAATTTGCTGCAGAAAGATGGTCGGAAGGAAGATTGGATAGAGCTGATGTAGCTTGGAAAATTCGAAGCCAAGACTTAAGCCCCTTTACTAGAGGAGAGGGGCCAGGAAGTCGGAAGCTGAATGTGAGTTCTGTAAATCAAAACGCTGAGACGGCGCAGTCCCTGACTGTCTCTCAAGTTCAATTAAAACGGAAGCCTGAATGGATGAAAGTAAAAGCGAAGTTCGGGCCAGAATACAGAAAAATTAAGCAAACCATGCGAACCAATCAACTTGTTACGGTCTGTGAGGAAGCCGGATGCCCCAACATCTACGAATGTTGGAAAGATGGGACAGCGACCTTCATGGTCCTTGGAGATAGATGCACAAGGGCGTGTGGCTTTTGCCTGGTCAATACACAAAAGCCCTTCCCTTCAGACCCCAATGAGCCTCAGCGTGTTGCAGATGCTGTAAGCGCTATGGGATTAGATTATGCAGTAGTTACAATGGTCGCTCGAGATGACCTTAGCGATGGAGGTGCACAGCATATTGCTGAAACTGTTTCTGCTATACGCAAAACAAATCCTTCTACGAAGATTGAAATTCTGATTTCAGACCTTAAAGGCGACCCTGATGATCTTTCGAAGGTTTTTGCTAGTAGCCCAGATGTGCTTAACCATAACGTGGAAACAGTGCCGAGTCTTCAAAGAAGAGTCAGGCCATCTGCGAGCTATGCACGAAGTCTTGCAGTCCTTTGTCATGCGAAACAGCATGGCCTAACAACTAAGACATCAATTATGCTCGGACTTGGGGAAACAGAAAATGAAGTCCGTGTTTTGTTAAAAGACTTAAGTCGAGTCGGCGTTGATATTGTCACTATCGGCCAATATTTGTCACCGACTTCTAACCATCTCCCGGTAGAACGATGGTGGGCTCCTCAAGAATTTGAAGAACTAAAGATTTATGGAGAATCGCTAGGTATCACCCATATCGAATCTAGCCCACTAACACGAAGTAGCTATCATGCTAAACAATCTCAAATTTCAGCCAGCGAATCATAAAAACTTGAGGGTTTAATGAAGTCTAAAAAACTATTCAGTTTTGCCAAGAAGAAATTCAACGTACTATAAAGCTATGTTCGCTGATCGTTTAAATAATGTCCGATGTATCATGAAAGAGAACGAAATTGATGCTCTTCTTCTGTCTGTCGGAGCTGATCTGCCGTACTTTACCGGATATGAAGCAATGCCCCTTGAAAGATTAACGATGCTTGTCCTGCCGAGAGGAGGGCAGGCGAAATTGATCGTACCTGCCTTAGAAGCACCTAGAGTCCAAGAGCACCCAGATGTCTTTACGCTTCGCCCATGGAAAGAGTCAGAGGACCCTATCGCTATTCTTGTCGAAGAGTTAGGAGCGGCAACATCGGTCGCTGTCGGTGACACAACTTGGACGCGTTTCACAATCGAACTTTTAAATCAACTTCCTAACCTCAAGCTCTCCAGAGCAAATATGATTACTAGCCCAATACGGTCAATAAAGTCTTCCGAAGAGATAAAGCGGCTTCAGAAAGCAGCTTCCGCCGTAGATCGAATCGCATCCAGATTACAAAATGGCGAAATTCAACTAATCGGAAAATCTGAGAGTCAAGTCTCTAATGAACTTGGAAGGCAAATTCTTGAAGAAGGGCACCATAGGGTGAACTTTGCCATTGTTGCTGCAGGTGAAAATGCCGCAAGTCCTCATCACGAAGCCGGGGGCCGAATAATTAGAAAGAATGAAGTTGTGTTATGTGACTTCGGGGGTACATGGATTGGGGAGGACGGTGTTGGATATTGCTCCGATATCACAAGGTGTATCTGGACCGGAACACCTCCAGAAGAATTCCTCGATCTCTACGGTGTTCTGCAACGAGCACAATATGAGCAGGTAAATGCATGCTTATCTGGGACACCTGCTGAAGAAATAGACCGCATCGGAAGAAGAATTATAGGTCAAGAAGGATATGGAGAGTATTTCATTCACCGAACAGGCCATGGAATAGGGGTGGAAGCGCATGAAGATCCCTACATAGTGGAAGGGAACAAGATTCCTGTTGCATCGGGAAACGTTTTTAGCGTTGAACCAGGAATATATGTTCCAGGTAAATGGGGGGCAAGGCTTGAAGATATAGTAGCGGTGACGAATCACGAACCTAATTCCCTCAATACTGCGGACCACGATTTAGCTGTTCTCAGCTAGGAACTCTTATGAAAATCGAGGCTTCGACCTTTTTCCTCCAATGGGCTACCGGTGGGATATTTTTCCTCTGGGTAACTTCTCGGGAGCGGATAGTAGCACTTGGGTATGGTTGGACAACAAGGGCTATCTATATAGCGATAGCTGCATCTAGCTTAGTTATTGGGATAAATCTGAACTTCCTATGGTTACGAGAAACTTCAACGTCTTTATTTCTCCTCGCAGCTTTGCTCAGCATGGCGGTATCGATAAGAAGAAAAAAAGCAGGAGTGATTGGTCAAAGAATTGCTGCGCAGAATAGATCTCGTCGTGTTTCAGAAATGCTTGGAAAAAATCAACCAGCAACTGATTCTGAAAAGCTCACAGCTTTAAAAGAATTCCCTCCCTTTCTGGATCTTCTCGCCCCAGCATGCGGTGTTATCGGTTTAATCGCTGGATCCATCGAAGCCGGTGGGCCTACATGGCTTGCTATTTGCCGAACGCTTACGGGAGCAGCATTTCTTGGAGCAGTATCAAATTCGATGCTTCTGGGCCACTGGTACCTGGTGCAGCCGGGGCTCTCACGAAAGCCGATACACACTCTCATTAATTGGACAGGAGTTCTTTGGCTGCCTGAGTTGATTTTTTTGCTCATCCCAACAGGTATGGTCAGCGTCCTCAACGGAACGATTGATGATAATTACAATGGCCTTTTGGGTTGGTTTTGGGTTGCATGTGTCATAGGAACAATTGTTTTAGTGTTTGTTACGAAACTAGCGCTTCGCGAAAAACAATACTCAGCTGTTATGGCAGCCACCGGATTAATGTATCTGGCGATTTTAACTGGTTTCGGGATGGACCTCGTAGCTAGAATTCTTCTTGATGTTTGAATCTAAATGGGATGCAAGTTTACTTGCTAACATAAGCCTCGAAGAAAGACAGGTAGTAAGGTTCGATGTACAGATGGATAGTTCCCCGAAAACCAAGTAGACCTATAGCAAAATGGGTAGCGATTCTGCTCGTATTAACAGGCGTCGTCATCGCTCTACTCTGGTATTTTGTATTCCGTGACACATCTCCAGCAGATGTCAATAGTCAGGCTGCTAAGGAGGCAAGAGAAGAAGCCTTATCTGAAGCCGAAGTAAATCAAGTGCAAAACCTGGACGGGGTATGGGTAATCGATACAGAGATAGGCGTGTTCGATGACGCGTGCCTAACCGAAGTATGTGGTTCATCATTTGTTGGTTTTCGGATAGATGAAGAGCTAGTAGGGATTGGTGGGAAAACCGTTGTGGGTCGAACGCCTGATATCAGTGCTCAATTCACAATAAACGGAAGCGAGATAATGTCTACCTTGGGAGGGGATCGCCCAACCGTTATAGTCGATATGACTACTCTAGTAACCGACGACGCCAGCAGGAATAATGCAATTAAGCGCCAGGCGATAGAGACGAGTAAATTTCCCGAAGCATCCCTAGTGATCACTCAACCCATAGATTTCAGTTCAGCAACAGATTTAGAAGCTGGATTTACAACCGAGATAATCGGAGATCTCACCATTCACGGAGTTACACAAGAAGAAGTAATAGAGGTAACTGCCTCATTTGATGGTAGCCGTATTCTGGTCTATGGGAATTTAGGTCCAATACTGCTTTCAGACTATGAAATCGAAAAACCCAGATCGGCAGTCGTCCTTTCCGTAGAGGACAATGCACTGATGGAATTCCAGTTATTTTTTAAAAAGCTTGACTGACGGCTCACTCTTTTTATCTCAGTAACCGCCCGAAGGAAACAGACGATGCAAAGATAGATCCGGTATGGTCAATGGTATGAAAATCTATACGCGTAACGGAGATGATGGAACAACAGGCTTATTTTATGGCGGCCGAGTTCGTAAAGACTCCGATCATCCTTCAGCATATGGTGACGTTGATGAAGCACAAGCTGCTATAGGGTGGGCGAGATCTCAAGTTGACCGTGGTAGTGAGATTGAAAGTGTTCTTGTCCACGTATTAAGAGACCTATGGGTTCTTATGGCTGAGCTAGCTACCCTTCCCGAGAACAGAGACAAGCTCGAAGAAGGAGTGAGCCTTGTTACGAATACTATGGTCGAAGATTTAGAAAAGTTTATTGACTCAACCTCTGAAAAATTCTCTGCTCCTACAGAATTCGTTATACCCGGACAGAACCCAACAGCAGCAGCTCTAGACATGGCTAGAACTGTGGTTAGAAGAGCTGAGCGATCAACATTAAAAATCCAAACCGATGGTTCATACGTCGGCCCTTATCTGAATCGCCTTTCCGATTTGATGTGGATGCTAGCCCGATGGCAGGATCAAGGTTCACTTTCTGCTCGAGAAATAGAAATAGATAGAGAGGTATAAATATGTCGATAGAAATAAAGCTTGTTCCTAAGCAGCCTGCCCGATCCGAGCTTCTTGTAACTTTGGTCCATTCAGACAGGTTCAGTTCAGAAGATTTGGAAATGGACACGCAGACATTAAAAGCAAGCGGATTTGAAGCAGAATCAGGACAAATCATTTTTTTACCTACCGTTGGCCCACAATCTAAGGGAAGCCCATCTGCACTTCTTGGATTGGGTGAATCCACAAAGGAAGATAACGGAACCTATCGAAAATCCGGAACTGTTCTGGCAAAGGCGGCAAAAGGCTTCAAGCAGATTTCCGTCGAACTTCAATCGGTAATTAGTGATGACGACGTCTTGATGGACAGAACCCAAGCATTCACAGAGGGCTTACTTATGGGAGCCTATGAGTACGTTGAACTAAAATCTAACACGAAACCGAGAAAACTTTCGACAGTGTCGATCATCGGAAGTGGCCGAAGAATGACTACCGGCATGGAACGAGCTAAGAGCACTTCACGAGGAGTCAACCTTGCCCGAGACCTTGTCAATAGGCCCGGCGGAGATCTAACCCCCTCTGCCTTTGCGAGGGTTGCTTCGAAGACGGCCAAAGAACATGGGCTTTCTATAAAAATTCTTGGACTCCCAGAAATTAAGAAGGCAAAAATGGGTGGCCTCCTAGGTGTTAATCGGGGCTCGACTCAACAACCTCGATTTGTTCAGATATCATATCGGCCTTCAAAACCTTCGAAAAAGCACTTAGCTTTAGTTGGAAAAGGGATCACATTTGACGCTGGCGGTTTATCTATAAAAACCTCACAGGGAATGGCAACCATGAAATGCGATATGGCCGGGGCAGCAGCTGTTCTCGGAACGATGTCTGCATTAGCTGATTTGTCTCTCCCAGTTCGAGTTACAGGTTATATACCTCTTACAGACAATATGCTAGGAGGGGATGCGACTCGTCCGGGTGATGTCTTAAAGATACGGAATGGAAAGACAGTCGAAGTTCTCAATACTGATGCTGAAGGCCGACTAGTCCTCGCAGATGCCCTTTCTCTTGCTTCAGAAACAAAACCTGATGCCATTATAGATCTTGCTACTCTAACTGGAGCTTGCATGGTGGCTTTAGGAAATGAATATGCAGGGCTGATGAGCACTAATACTGACCTTGTTGATCAGCTTCGCCAAGCAAGTCAAGAAACTGGAGAAGATATCTGGCAGCTACCCCTTCCAGATTCCTACAGGTCGCAACTTGAATCAGAGGTAGCTGATATTAAAAACATCGGTTCTGGCCCATATGGTGGTGCGATTACGGCTGGGTTATTTCTCAAAGAATTTGTGGCTGAAGATATTCCTTGGGCCCACCTTGACATAGCTGGCCCTGCTTTTGCAGATGCCCCATGGGGTATCCACCCAAAGGGTGGAACTGGATTCGGCGTAAGACTTTTACTTCGATTCATCGAAGATTTAAAGTGATTCCTTCTTCCCCCACTTCCTTGAGCTAAAAGCCAAGATCAGATAGGTCGCTAAAGCCCCAAGAAGGATCACTAGAACAAATAGGATTCCGTTAGCCGGCTTTTCATCCAAAACATCGCTTAACCCCTTAACCCCAATTGCTAAGAGTGCGATCACCATAAAGAGTAAATTCGCAAAGACATGAAGCAGCGAGGGAGGAGAAGATGTTGCCCCGAAACATCCACATGATACGACTTGACCATTTTGCAGTGTTAAAACAATAAAGATCGTAAAGAAAGCGAAAAGCGCTCCAATAAATATCGGTAAATATGTGCCACCTAGTAATATTCCTAATACCCCTAGAGCAACTTCTGTTACCCCAAGTGATCTAACTAAAACAATCGAAGAAGGGAGTCCCACCGAAGATAACGCCGACTGTGTTGTTAAAGGGGCCATTACCTTCGCAACTCCACTTATAAGAAGTACTTCACAAACAACGAAAAAAATTCCAGTAACCATTCGAGTAACATACAGCAAAGTTCGTATTTCACAATATAGAAATAGATTTTCTAAGCAGGAAAGAGATGTATCACAAACCTGAATCATTTGAATTGCTTCAAAAAGTTAAATCCTTAATAGGTCAATCACAACAAATTGTTATCCTGACAGGCGCTGGAATTAGCACAGAATCGGGCATCCCTGATTTCCGAGGGCCAGAAGGCGTTTGGACTAAAAACCCTGATGCGGAAAAGGCCTCTAATATCAACTACTACATTAGCGACCCTAAGATCCGAGAGAAGAACTGGGCACTTAGGGCAGAGGGAAAGCTTTGGGCTGATGTAGAGCCAAACGATGGGCACTATGCGCTTGTTCAGCTTCAAGATAGGGGGATCCTTGATACCGTTATTACCCAAAATGTTGATGAACTTCACCAGAAATCCGGAATCGACGAAAGTAGAGTTATTGAGATTCATGGAACTACGCGTAAGGTGAGTTGCCTTTCTTGCGACTACCGCGATGAAATGGAGGTCGTCCTCAAGAGAGTGAGAGCAGGAGAAGTAGATCCAGATTGTCCCGAGTGCTCAGGGATCCTGAAATCTGCAACTATTTCGTTTGGGCAGTCATTGATTCCTGAAGATCTCCAGCGGTCAGAAACTGCAGTGAGAAATTGTGACTTATTGATTGCCATAGGAACGTCGTTAGCTGTCGGTCCCATAAATCAAGTAGTTCCGCTGGCGTATCAAATTGGCGTTCCAGTTGTCATCGTTAATGGGCAAAAGACGGAGTTCGACCACCTCTCAACATTTATGATCAATGCTGATATCAGCGCTACTCTTAACTTCGTGTGTGAATGATCACATAAAGTGCCCGATCTCAGTAATAGAAGATTTCTCTGCATCTTTCGGTAGAATTCTTGTATCTGCCTCAGGGGGGAATTATGGCTAACTTTCGAGAGTTGCTTCAAAAAGCAAAAAGTGAGATAAAGGAAGTCACAACTGAAGAAGCTGAGAAATTAATTGATGGAAAGTGGATAGTTCTTGATGTTCGCGAACCTGATGAATACGAGCAGGGAACTATTGCTTCTTCTATTCATATCCCGAGAGGAAATCTTGAAAGCTCCATCGAGGGAGTGATACCTAACAAAAAAACGCAAGTTATCGCAATGTGCGCTGGTGGAGCTAGGTCAGCTTTTGCTGCGCAAACGCTTCAGAATCTCGACTATCAAAAAGTCGTCTCAATGGATGGTGGATTTAACCAGTGGAAAGATGAAAATAGATCTTGGGTAATTCCACAAACACTGAATTCAGATAAGAGAAATCGTTACCAGCGTCATTTACTCCTTCCAGAAATTGGAGACCAAGGTCAAATGAAACTACTCGATTCAAAAGTACTTTGTATCGGCGCAGGAGGTCTCGGCTCTCCAGCTAGTCTCTATCTAGCTGCCGCCGGAGTTGGAACTCTCGGCATAGTAGATATGGATGTTGTAGACGAGTCAAATCTTCAACGACAAATACTCCATAATCAAGATCGAATAGGAGAAGCTAAAGTTGACTCAGCAAAGAAAACGCTTACCTCACTTAACAGAGATATCGAGGTTGTCACATACAACATGCGCCTCTCAGCTGACAATATCGAAGAGATTATTTCTGACTATGACGTGGTGGTCGATGGTACAGATAATTTCCCGATTCGCTATATCTTGAATGATGCGTCGGCCAAAACAGGAATTCCTGTGGTTCATGGGTCGATCTTCCGATTTGAAGGTCAAGTAACTGTATTCGATCCCAAGGTCGGGCCGACATACAGAGATATGGTTCCAGAACCTCCACCGCCGGAATTAGCGCCAAGTTGTGCGGAAGCGGGGGTTCTAGGTGTACTTCCTGGGATTATAGGAAGTCTGCAGGGTCTTGAGGCTATAAAACTTCTTTTAGGTCTCGGCGATTCACTTGTTGGTCGTTTATTGACATTTGACGCGTTAGAAATGTCATTTCGAGAATTTAAGCTTCATCGAGATCCAAATCTTGAAATTACCTGGGAAAACCGCGACAGAATCCAAATTATCGATCTAGATGGTCATTGCCAAGCAGCGCCACTATTGGGATAGTAGAAATTTAAAGGTCGAGGTAGTAGAAGGCTCCGGCGTTTGCGAGTCCTGAAACGGTGCGGCCGGGTGAGCCGATGATGAGGTTTCCGTTGAGGACGCTGAACCATGCTCCGAATTCTGCGTTGGCTTCTGAGTCTCCGGTAAAGACGCTTTGGTTCGCGTAGAGGATCTGGTCTTCGGCGGTTGTGATTTCGCCTCCGACGCTTTTGAAGATAGCTACAGCTCCAGCGTTGGGTCGGTTAGCGATAGATTCACCGGGCACGCCGACAATCAGGTCAATGTTGCCATCGCCGGTCACGTCAGCCATTTCAAGGTGGGCGCCGAACCGGTCTCCAGTCTCAACCTTATTCTGAACCCCAGCCAAATTCTGGTACAGGGTCTGGACGCTGGCCGGTGTCTGCGACCAGTTGCCCGGGTTGTAGCGGATTTGGACCTGTCCGGCTTCGGTGTGGCTCCCGAGCTTCTCACCGGGCACGCCCACAACAAGATCTCCGATACCATCCCCATCAATATCGGCTACAGCGATCGATGAACCGAACCGGTCGTTGGTCTCCGACCGTCCAGGCCATCCGGGAGTGTTCTGATAAAACCATTGGCTTCCCGTCCCCG
>CACFFD010000028.1 GCA_902565595.1 Actinomycetota bacterium | reverse complement strand
ACCGTACACCGTGAACTTCAGTTCATGGAAGTTGAAAAACATTTCATTTTCTTGTGCAGGGTTGACGAACAACCCATTCCTGCCACTAATCTGCTGTTCGTGATCCTTTCTGACAAAACTCTGCAAGAATATCTCGCAACCGGAAGAATCATTATTGAACCATTAGGCGAAAATGCGATTCAGCCAAGCTCTGTAGATTTACGAATTGACGCCCAGTTTCGGGTTTTTAGAAACCACTCTCTCGGAATCATCGACGTCCGAGAGAATTTAGAAGACCTTACCGAGCTTGTTACAGTCGCTGATGATGAGCCCTTTATCCTTCACCCAGGCGAGTTCGTTCTTGGAAGTACATTAGAGCGGGTCGTAGTTCCGGAAGACCTCGTAGCCCGGCTAGAAGGGAAAAGCAGCTTAGGTAGGCTGGGTTTGCTCATTCACTCCACGGCCGGATTTGTTGACGCGGGTTGGGATGGGCAACTTACCTTAGAATTGTCGAATGTCGCTAATCTCCCTATTACCTTGTACGCCGGTATGAAGATAGGGCAAATTAGTTTCCAACAGATGACAACACCAGCAGAGAACCCATATGGGTCCACCGCTCTGGGATCAAAATACCAGAATCAGACTGGGCCGCGACCAAGCCGATATTGGGAGAATTTTGGAGAACGCGAATAAAAAAACCCTGCGAAAAGCATTTGTGGTTTTAGTCATTATTGTGGTTCTTGTCCTTTTCTTTTCTGGCGTTTTCGACTTTCTCCACGATCGAGAAAAGGTTGAAGACTTCTTTCAAGATTCTGGAGTACTTGGCCCCATTATTTACATCTTGGCATTTGTCGCCGCCCAACCGCTTAGCCTTCCCGGAGCAGCTTTAATCATTCCCGCTACGTTCGTATGGTCATGGTGGGAAGTCCTTCTCTACAGCATGATCGGTGGAATTATTGCGAGCACATTCGGCTTTGTTGTTTCCCGCTGGATAGCCCAAGATTGGGTGCGGAAGAGATTACCGGCAAAACTTTTGAAATGGGACCAGCGACTCTCCGAGCGAGCGTTCCTATCTGTCGTTGTGTTACGGCTAGTAACTGGGTATGCGCCAGCAGCTGACTGGGTTTTAGGAATCTCAAAGGTCCAAATGAGAGATTTTCTTCTCGGAACGGCAATCGGTCTTGTCCCGATTACAGCTGTGTTGGCAATTTTTGGTGACGATACTGTCAAATGGGTACAGACAGCCCCGTTAGCTGCTCTAGGTGTCGTATTTGCTTTGGGATGTGTTTTTTTCCTTTGGAAGAAACTCAAACCAGCTGATGCAATCTAATCTTCTCTAGCAAGCTGATCAGCCTGGTACCTCCAACTAAACCTGTTAAAGCAACCCGGTAAATCAAACTCCTCTTCGATAGCAGCTACTTCAGCGTCGGTGAGGCGAGCAACTTGGACGAATCTCGTGATCCCTCGTTCATTAAGACGCTGAGCACTATAAGGGTCCAAGCCCCTAATGAGTGAAAGATTATCGGGTTTGCCTGTATCTTCAGAAGTATCTGACGTCTCAGGAGCATCAGTTTCAAGAGATTGAGCTGGAGTATCTGAGATGGTTGCCTGGGGCTTAACAGCTCCTGATCTCCCTGTTTGCGGAACGACTCTCTGGATAGCACCGACTGGAACAGGATCTCCGGCAGGTATTGGTTTGATCACGTCGTCAGCGGGGACAGAATCAGGTGTAGCGACGTTCGGTGTTTCAAGAAGGGCCTTTCGTGACTCCTCTGCATTGTCTTCCCCTGACTCCAAAGCTTCCACAAGGTGGATGGCCAAGTCAGCTACCTTTACCTCGTCTTCTTCTTTGCCGGCTGCCTTAACTCCGTCGTCCATCATGATGTAGCAGAACGGACAGGCGGTCGCTATACGGCTCGCTCCGGTTTCAACCAGTTCTTGGGCCCGAACGTCGTTGACTTTCGGCCCGATGTCCTCTTCCATCCACATTCTGGCCCCACCAGCCCCACAACACATCCCCTTTGTCCCGTTCCGCGGGGCTTCGACTATTTCGACGCCAGACAGGCTCCCGATAACTTTTCGTGGAGCCATGTAGATATCGTTATGCCTGCCCAGGTAGCAGCTGTCATGGTAGACAATCCGTTCAGATAAGGTGGCGTTCGACATATCTAAATCGCCGGATTCAATAAGTTGTTCCAGTAGTTGTGTGTGATGAATCACCTCGTAGTGTCCGCCAAGTTGAGGGTATTCGTTCTGCAAGGTATTGAAGCAATGCGGGCATTGGGTGATGATTTTCTTTACTCCCATTCCGTTAAGGGTTTCAATATTTTGCATGGCGAGCATTTGAAAGATGTATTCATTACCGGATCGGCGAGCAGGATCTCCAGTGCAGTTTTCTGCTGGTCCCAAAATACTCACGTCGATGCCGGCACGGTTAAGAAGTTTTGCCATTGCCTGACTCACCTTCTTGTTCTTGTCATCGAAACTTCCAGCGCATCCGACCCAATACAGCCATTCCGATTCGAACGGGTCGCCTCCTGCGATGATCTCGATTCCTTCTATGTCCTTTGCCCAATCAGCCCGTTCTGATTGTGATATTGACCATGGATTTCCGGAATTTTCCATTGCCCTGTATGCATTGCCAAGTTCAGTTGGGAAGTCAGACTCCATCAGAGACTTGTACCGCCGCATGTCAAGAATTTTGTCGAGGATTTCAATGTTCACCGGACAGTTTTCATCGCATGCCTTACAGCTCGTACATGCCCACAATTCGTCGTTGCTGACACGGTCAAACATCCAATTTGCAGGAACAGTAATCTCCGCGTCGACACCTATCGGTGGGCTCGTTACTGGGGTACCAGTTGCCGCCATTACCTCACCTGTTTTCAAGACAATTTCTCTAGGATCTAACGGTTTACCGGTGGCATGTGCCGGGCAGACAGCAGTGCATCTTCCGCACATTGTGCAGGCGTCAGTATCCAACAATTGTTTCCAAGTGAAGTCTTCGATAGTTGAAGCTCCAAACGTTTCTAGTTCTGTTTCCATTAAATTCGGCAGCGGTTTCATCGCTCCCTTGGGACGGTCACGATCTTTGAGATACATGTTCAGCGGGGAAGTGAATATATGTCGGAGCATCGTAATTGGAAGGAAGACAAGGAAACCGATGAAGAAGATAACATGCGCGTACCACCAAACCTGATGCCATCCGCTTAGGTTCCCAGCCCCGTTGAAAAGTTTGGCAAGAGGGTATCCAACAATGGACCACTTCTCATATGCCGGTTCGCTCTCCAGAGCAATACGGAAACCTTCAGCGATGAACCCTGTGACGCCCAATCCAAATAGGAGTCCGAGTCCGATAGCATGATCGCCCCGTGATTTAATTCTGATCCGATATGGTCGGAATGGCCGAGGCCCGTACCGGCGCAAAAGCGCCCACGTCACCCCAATAAGAAATAAAACGCCAGCCACATCACCAATTAAGGAATAGCCTTTGTACACCCCACCATGGAGAAATTTGAGATCATTCGGTAACTGGTGGTCTATCTCTAAAGTTGTTGTAACCCCGAGAAGGATAATGAAGGGGAAATACATCAATGAGTGCATTAGTCCGGCCGCTGGATCCCGCATTAAAGTTTTCATGTACAAACCGGCGCGCAGATCTTTCGCCCGGCGATGCACATTCTTCGTAGTAGTTGACCGGTTGTCAGGCTGACCGCGTGTCCAGTTCCTCACCCGAAGTGAAAAATTCCACGCCCCATAAATAATGAGCGCAGGGATTATGGTGTAGAAAGCAACCTTTGCAGCTGTGGGGATATTTCCGAAGACTTCTCGATGTATAGAGTGGTTTCCATGCTGATCGAAAACCGCAGCGGCCACACCGGATAAAGCTGTGAATACGGCGACAGCTATTCCGAGGCCAATGACCCAATCCTGCGGCCGAAACCTTTTATTACTTCCCTCTTCCATGACTAACTCAAAGGTAGCCTGTAGGGGCGCTAAGAACTTGTTTTCAAGGCGTGAAATTTGATGAATATGCCAGAAATCACAGTCGCTTTCCCAAAGAATCCCCATGAAATGACCGTCTAAGCGGGAGAAAACCAAAAGTTGAGTCAAAGTAACTCAACTTTTTCCCATTTTGGGAATAAATCACACCATGCAATGGTTGACCTAAATGCAGCATGATCTGCAACTAATAGTAAGAACTAGCGCACTCAGCGCCGAATAGGAGAAAAACATGGCGAAGGCCGTCGGAATAGATCTAGGAACAACAAACTCAGTTGTCGCAGTTCTCGAAGGAGGAGAACCAACAGTGATAGCGAATACAGAAGGAAGTAGAACGACGCCTTCTGTTGTTGCATTTGCAAAAGATGGAGAGGTTCTCGTTGGGGAAGTCGCCAAGCGGCAAGCAATCACAAACCCAGAACGCACCATCCGATCTGTCAAACGAGACATGGGGTCAAGCTGGAATATCAGCATTGATGATAAGTCCTACAACTCGCAGGAAATTTCAGCGCGGACACTCATGAAACTCAAAAGAGACGCTGAATCCTACTTAGGTGACACTGTCACCGAAGCGGTTATAACTGTTCCCGCTTATTTCGATGACGCTCAACGAACCGCAACCCAAGAAGCTGGAAAAGTCGCTGGACTTGAAGTTCTCCGGATCATCAACGAACCGACAGCTGCTGCTTTAGCGTACGGCCTCGATAAAGGCGGAGAAGACGAAACCATTCTCGTTTTCGATCTCGGTGGTGGAACCTTCGATGTTTCAGTTTTGGAAATCGGAGACGGTGTTTTCGAAGTGAAATCTACAAGCGGAGATACAGAACTTGGAGGAGATGATTGGGACGAACGAGTTATCCAATGGTTGGTTGATTCTTTCAACAACGACCATGGTGTCGATCTATCTAAGGACAATATGGCGGCTCAACGCTTAAAAGAAGCTGCTGAAAAAGCAAAAATTGAGCTTTCAGCAAGCCAAAGCACCCAAATTAACCTTCCATTTATCACCGCCACTGACGCCGGGCCGTTACACATGGATTACTCGTTTTCTCGGTCGAAATTCCAAGAACTCACCGAAGATTTACTCGAGAGATGCCGTAAACCTTTCGAGCAAGCAATTAAAGATGCAAACCTAGCGAAAAGCGATATCGACCATGTGATTATGGTAGGTGGTTCCACCCGAATGCCAGCAGTATCTGAACTAGTTCAAAGCATGACGGGGAAAGAACCAAATAAGAGTGTAAACCCTGACGAAGTAGTAGCAGTTGGTGCTGCTATTCAAGCAGGTGTGCTCCGAGGAGAAGTTAAAGACGTTCTTCTGCTTGATGTAACTCCACTTTCATTAGGAATTGAAACGAAAGGTGGGGTAATGACGAAATTGATTGAACGTAACACGACCATTCCGACGAGAAGGACGGAGGTATTCACCACAGCCGACGATAACCAACCATCTGTGGAAATCCATGTTCTCCAAGGCGAACGTGAAATGTCGCAGTTCAACAAAACTCTTGGAAAGTTCCAACTCGTGGATCTCCCTCCTGCCCCCAGAGGAGTTCCTCAGATTGAAGTGACGTTTGATATCGATGCGAACGGCATCGTCCATGTTTCAGCGAAGGACCGGGCGACAGGGAAAGAGCAATCCATCACCATAACCGGTCAATCTTCTCTAGAAAAAGACAAGATAGATCAGATGATTGCCGATGCTGAAGCTCACGCCAACGAAGACCGGGAACGGCGCGAAGAAGCTGAAGCCCGGAACTCAGCTGATTCGTTGCTCTATCAAACCGAAAAAATGGTTCGTGAGAATGAAGATAAAATCACCGACGACGAAAAAGCAGACGTTGAAGAGAAAATCGCTTCTCTCAAAGAAGCGTTGGAAGGTGAAGAAACCAATCTTGATGCCATAAAGGAAGCTGCAGAGAACCTCAACACGGCAAGTCAAGGATTTGCACAACGGCTCTACGAAACAGCAGCGCAACAAGAGAGCAACGATGAAACCGATGGGTCGGACGACATCATAGATGCGGAAATCATCGATGAGGAAGAATAAACGTGACCGAAGAGGAAGAAACCATCCCAGACGGCGAGTTAGAAACTGAAGCTCCTGAGGGAGAAGAAACACCAAGCTTTGAAAATGACGAAAACACAGTAACCGCCATTGAAGAACTTCAATCCGAACGAGACAGTTACCTATCGGACCTTCAGAGGATTCAAGCTGATTTCGATAATTTCCGACGTCAAACACAAAAACGGCAAAACGACCTCACCGAACACGCAGCGAGCGGAATCGTCGAGAAGTTATTACCTGTCCTCGATGCATGCGAAGCGGCGATACAACAAGGCGCAAAAGATGTGCAGCCCATTCAGGTATCTCTCCTAGAAATCCTCCAAACAAGCGGACTGGAAATTGTCGGGGTTGAAGGCGAAGAGTTCAACCCCGATCACCATGAAGCGGTTAGCCACGAGCCATGCGACGAAACAGAGATACCGATTGTCCATGCAGTGATGAGGTCCGGATACACCTGGAACGGCAGAACGATACGCCCAGCGATGGTTCAAGTAAAAGGTTGATGAATTTTCACATGGCCTGAATTCACAGTTCTCTGCAGAGTAAAAGAAGGGGGTTGAAATGGACATAAAGCGTGAATGGCTCGAAAAGGACTACTACGCGACCCTCGGCGTATCCCCAGATGCATCCGATAAAGAAATTCAAAGTAAATACCGAAAATTAGCTCGAGAACTTCATCCGGATCAAAACCCAGATGATCAAAAAGCAGAAGATAGGTTCAAAGAAGTATCCACTGCATACGATGTCGTTGGAAACCCCGAAACAAGAACCCAATATGACGATGTTCGTAGAATGGGTCCATCAGCGATGGGAGGATTTAATACCCACGGTAATGACTTTGGGAACATAAATGATCTCCTAAATGGGATGTTCGGCGGAGCTGGAAACCCTTTTGGAGCTGCAGGACACAATATGCCACGGCCCGGCGCGCATCAACAAGCACAACTCCGCCTGACTTTCGATGAAGCCATCCAAGGTGTTACCACTTCCGTCGCAATTTCTGGAGTAGACGGGGCTTCACAGTCTGTCAAAATACGGATCCCAGCCGGCGTCGATGATGGAAAACGGATTCGAGTGAAAGGCAAAGGAGGAAAGGGAAGTAACGGCGGACCACCTGGCGACTTGATTGTGATTATTCGAGTCTCCCCCCACGAGCTTTTCACCAGAGAAGGAAAAACGCTTAGCTTAAACCTCCCAGTTACCTTTCCTGAAGCCACTCTCGGAGCCGACATTCAAGTTCCAACATACGGCGGCGACTCTGTCACTCTTAGACTTCCCTCTGGGACAGAGTCAGGGAAAACGTTCCGAGTAAAAGGGAAGGGCATAGCCGTTGGGTCCTCACAGGGTGATCTACTGGTAACAGTCGAAATTGCTATCCCGAAGCAATTAAATGACCAGCAGATCACATCGTTACAAGAATACGCGCAAACAAATCCAGAAAATCCACGTCAGCACTTAGGAGATCTATGACCAGAAGAGCTGAAAGCTACCTTCAGAACTACTTTGTGATATCTATTGCTGCAGAGTTAACGGGCCTGCACCCACAAACTCTAAGAATTTATGAACGAAAAGGTCTTGTTCTTCCCGCCCGCACTAGCGGCGGGAGTAGACGATACAGCCAAGACGATATAGATATGCTTATCAGAATCCAAGAACTCCGAGAATCCGGCCTTAATCTTGCAGGGGTAAAAAAGGTTCTACTTCTTGAATCAGAGATAAAGGTACTCAAAGAACAGATCGCCGCCGTCTAAACCCCAAATTCGACGCTGAACCAACTTTTCTTCCTTATCGCCACAAGTCCTATTTAGCGATACTATAGCTAGCCATGGCCGAAGGATTGCTAGAAGTTGAAGGAATCACAATCCAATTTGGTGGCATCACTGCGCTTGATAACCTCACATTCTCCATCGAACCGACCCAGATCTGTGGCCTGATTGGTCCGAATGGAGCTGGGAAAACCACCTTGTTCAATGTCGTTAGCAGAATCTATGACCCATCCGAAGGGAACATTACCTTTAATGGAATAGACCTGCTGAGCCTTTCCCCGCACGGAATCTCCCACGCTGGGATTTCCCGAACATTCCAAAATCTCGCCCTATGGCCGAGAATGACCGTTGTAGAAAATGTCATGGCCGGCGCGCACATCAAAGGCAAGCAAAATTTTTTCTCAGCGATGGCACGTATCGGACTCAAGGCCGAAGAGCGAAGCCTTAGAAACGAAGCCTACAAAACCTTAGAAATGCTAGACCTTTCAGAGTTCGCAGAAAATCCGTGCGATGGATTGCCATTCGGAACGATGAAAAGGATCGAGTTAGCACGGGCTCTGGTAAGTGGCCCGAAGCTTCTTCTTCTAGATGAGCCAGCGACGGGACTAACCCACTCAGAAGTAGCTGAACTATCCGATCTTATTCTTTCAATTCGAGATGACTTCGACCTAACAATCCTGCTGGTAGAACATCACATGGGCATGGTTATGGGCATGTCAGAAAAAATTGTTGTTCTCGACTTCGGCGAAAAGATAGCTGAAGGGACCCCCACAGAAATCCAAAGCAATTCGTTAGTTGTCTCCGCTTACCTCGGAGCCCCCAAATGACAACGCCTTTACTCCGCGTAGAAAGACTTGAAGCCAGATACGGTCCCGTTCGAGTGCTCCATGGCATCGCCCTCAACGTTTACGAAAAAGAAATAGTAGTTGTTCTAGGTGCAAACGGAGCCGGAAAAACAACGGTTCTTCGTTCTATTTCCGGCATGGTAGAAACAAGCGGCCTCATAGAAATAGGTGGCGAGTCAATCAAAAAGCTGAACCCATCAGAGATAGTCCGCCGAGGCGTCGCCCATGTCCCACAAGGAAGAGGGACATTCCCTGAACTAACCGTTGAAGAAAACCTAAAGGTAGGCGCATTTATCCGAAACGACAAAGACATAAACAATGATATTGAAACATGCTACGAGAGTTACCCCGTTCTCTATGAACGAAAAACACAGGCAGCTGGTTCGTTATCAGGTGGAGAACAGCAAATGCTAGCTGTTTCACGAGCACTCATGTCACGCCCGAAACTCCTACTCATGGACGAACCATCTTTAGGGCTTGCCCCACAAATCGTAGAAGACTTATTCGCCCGGTTTGTCACAATGAACCAAAATCAAGGGACCACAATGCTGATAGTTGAACAAAACGCACAATTAGCGCTAGATATAGCGGGCCGCGCATACGTTTTAGAGTCAGGAGAGATCACCCTAGAAGGCCAGGCAGAAGAACTCGCCAAGGACGACGCTATACGCCGGGCGTATTTGGGGGCCTAAATGGATCTATTCCTTCAAAGAGTATTTGACGCAATAACCAACGGTTCTACCTACGCCCTCATTGCTGTTGCGATGGTTCTCATATTTAAGGCGACGACGCTCATCAACTTCGCGCAGGGTGAACAAGCAATTTTAGGAGCATTCGCAGTACTCCAACTTTGGTATTGGGGAATCCCAATGTGGGGAGCAGTCATTATTGGGATGCTCTTTTCCGCAGTTCTTGCCGCAGGTTTAGAACGAGTTTTTATCAGAAAATTCGACCCAGCTGACCATTTGCCTCTCGTGATAATCACCCTAGGATTGTTTTTAGTCATCAATGCTATAGCTGCGATCGTTTGGCGTTTCGACCCACAATCATTTCCCCAGCTTTTCCCTTCCGGAAATGCATTCACCTATAACAATGTCCGACTCACGTGGTACTCGATTTTCGCATTTGGTAGCTGCGTCCTCGTCCTCGTTGTTTTCCAAACACTTTTAACCAAAACAAAGATCGGATTGGCGTTTCGTGCAGTATCCTCCAACCTTGAATCAAGCAGGCTAAGTGGAATAAAAATCGGTCCAACGCTTCAGTTCGGTTGGGCATTAGCTGCTGCTGCAGGAACATTAGGGGCGTCAATCTACGCCGCGAATCCCGTCCTCCAAATTGAACCTTCGATGATGCTACGGGCACTTATATTCTCAGTATCCGCTGCTGCACTCGGAGGCTTAGACAGTCTATGGGGGGCATTGATAGGTGGCTTAACTATTGGATTCGTTCAAAGTGTCGTCGTCCAGTACATCCCTTTCATTCCCAATGAGATGAGTCTTTCAGCCGCAGTTGTGGTACTTCTCATCGTCCTCACACTTCGCCCGTCAGGGGTACTGGGTACAAAAGCTGTGGAAAGAGTATAGGGAAAGCTATGTTACAAAAACTCTATAGCAGCAGGTTCACACCGGAACGCAACTACCAGATAGCGAAATGGACTTTTTTCGTTATTGCCCTCCTTCTGATTGCGTTCGCATATGTTGATGTAGGGACGATTTCTATCGGGTCCAATAACTACAACCTTTCCTTGATCCGGCTGAATAAAGCGATCGCCTACACCATCGCAATACTCGGCCTCCAAGTCGTTATCGGATACACCGGGCAAATCGCCCTCGGGCAAAGCTTCTTCTTCGGAACGGGGGCATACATTTCTGCCTGGCTCATCGCCGACCATTCCTGGCCCTTTCTCCTAACACTTCTTATTGTCATCCCCTCATGCTTTCTCATCGGGATGATTCTTGGACTCCCAGCCCTCCGGATTCGTGGCCTTTACCTTGCCTTACTTACATTCGGATTGGCAGCTGTTTTCCCATCTATTGTCAAACTCGACAAACTCTATGGCTACACCGGCGGAGCAGGAGGAAAGCTAACAAGCAATTACAAATTCATCGCACCGTCGTGGCTTCCTTTTGATGAAGTGGCTCAAGCACTTCAGAAAATACCGCTACTTGGTGATTTTTTTGGTGACGGTCCGCTCTCAACAAGAGAAGAATCGAGGCTATGGAAATTCATTCTCTTCAGCCTTCTCGCAGGATTGTGCTTCTGGCTGGTACATAACTTAATACGCAGCCGTCCCGGTCGCGCAATGAGAGCGATTCGAGACAACGAAACAAGCGCTGCCGTCTCTGGAGTGAATCTCGCCCTCACTAAAACACTTTCATTTGGAGTCGCATCAGCTCTTGGTGGAATCGGAGGAGCAATCTATGTAGCAGAAATAGGGATAGCGTCTCCAGATGATTTCAGCTCGTTAGTCGCCATCTACTTAATCGTTGGACTTGTTGTCGGAGGCGTCGGAACTCTCCCGGGGGCTGTCATCGGAGGTCTTATTTATGCGCTTGTCCCTGACTGGGCGTCTTCAACTCAATCTATTGCATTCGTTCCCGAACGATGGCTACAAGGACCCACCGGCTCGCTAATCCTCGGAGTGCTACTGATCGTCTTAACTCTTTTCCTTCCCGGCGGAATTGTCATGGGATGGAGAAAATTCAAAACTAAGCTTTTAGGAAAAGAACTCTCAACTGCACGATAGGGCCAGAATTCTTCCAAATCGCAAAGAAACTGTTGCGCCAGCAAGAAAGAATAACTAGGTTTTTTTTTAAGTCTTAGAGGAGTCAAATGAAAAAACTAGTTGTTTATCTTTTATGTATTTTTGGTACGTTCAGTCTTGTTGCAGCAGGATGCGGTAGCGATGATGGTGCAGGAGTACGATCTGTCGGCGACTCCGAATCATCGTCTTCGAGTTCAGCCTCATCATCTTCAGGTTCGTCATCCGATTCCAGTTCTGCGGCAAGTGACACATCGCAATCTAGTAGTGATGCAGAAGAAGGGACAGCAGCGCCGACGACCGGACAGGTCGAGATTGCCACCGGAACAGTTCTCGACCTTGATGAATGCCCCGATGACTGGGATCCATACCAAGGTGTCACAGAAGACGGCCAAGTCCGTATTGGGACTTCGCTTCCACAATCAGGCCAACTTGCATCATTTGGGACTATTGCCGATGGAATGCAAATCTACTTTGATTTTGTAAACGACCAAGACCCGATTGGAGATTATGAACTCGTCCTCATAGCGAAAGATGATGGTTATGAAGCGGGCCGAACTGTAGCGAACGTGGAAGAAATGCTAGAAACAGAAAATATTCTCGGTTTCGCTGGCGTAATTGGAACTCCAAACAACTTCGCAATTCGGCCGATTACCGACGAAGCATGTGTCCCACAATTACTTAACCTCTCTGGCTTTCCTCAATGGGGTGACCCAGCAAACTTCCCATGGACCGTAGGGAATATTTTGAACTATGTCACAGAAACAGAAATCTGGTGTCAGCATATTGTCGCTGAACTTGGACAAGGAGCAACGGTTGCTGGCCTGTTTATGAACAATGACTTTGGGAAGACCTATCAACAAACGCTTCAGGGCTGTGAAGACAGAGGGGACATTGATCTGATAGCCGAAGAACTCCATGACCCTGCTGCCCCTGATGTCACCAATGAGATGACGACTCTTATCGCTTCAGGAGCCGATGTTTTTGTAGCCGGAACAACTGCAGCGTTCTGCCCGCAAACTGTTGGAACACTCGCAAGTGTCCCATCTTGGCGTCCAATGTTTTTCATGTCTTACACTTGCCAAAATCTTCCGGCGTATTTCGCTCCAGTGCAAGATTTCGCTGACACCCTTCAAAAAGAAGGCTCTGGAGTGCTGATCGCAAACTACAGCAAAGTTTGTGGAGATCCACGGTATGAAAACGACCCTTCGATGGTTCTAACCAGAATGGTGCTAGAGGATTACAGCGACGTCACGTGTGAAGATGGTCAATACTCTGGTGGTATTTTCTTCGCTCAGGTTGTCGTCGATATTCTCCGGGCAGCTCACGAGCTACCCGGTGGGATCAACAGAGTGAATGTCATGGAAGCGACGTGGAATCTCATGACCCTCAACGACAATCTACTCGGAGGTAGAATTATTCTCGATGGGACCAACGATGCATATGTCACCGAAGCAGCTCAGATACAGCAAGTTCAAGTTATCGATGGCAATCTGACATTTACCCCGATATCGGATGTGATTGATACTGAAGGTGAAGGTGGATCATTCGGGAATTAATCCCAAAGATTTCCCAGAGAATCTTCATGCTGCATAGGCATATTTAGAGAAATTATGTCTACAGTGGGTAGGTAAGCGACGTCGAACAAAGGAGACTCGCCTGTGCCATCGACCGTTGTCGTAGGTACCCAATGGGGCGACGAAGGAAAAGGAAAATTTACCGACCTTTTCGCTCAGGATATGCAGGTGGTTGTCCGCTACCAAGGCGGACATAACGCTGGCCACACCCTTGTAGTTGACGGTGAAACAACCGCCTTGCAGCTGATCCCAAGTGGCGTCCTTTACGATCACATCACACCCGTAATCGGCAACGGGGTAGTTGTCGACCTCGACGTTCTCATAAAAGAGATAGACATGCTAGAGGCGAAGGGTGTGAACTGTGACCACCTTAAACTCAGTGGCAACGCACACTTAATACTTCCATACCACCAAGAACTTGATGTTGTCTTTGAACGCCACCTCGGAGCGAACAAACTCGGGACCACAAAACGAGGGATAGGACCGGCATACGCCGATAAAGCCTTCAGAGTAGGTATCCGCGTCCAAGATCTCCTAGATCCGAAAATCTTCAGAGAAAAACTAAACGTTGCCCTACACGAAAAAGGACCCCTGCTGGCCAAAGTCTACAACCGGTTAACACCAAACGCTGAAGACCTAGCCTCCACGTACCTTGACACATACCTGCCCCGTATCGCCCCACTTATTGCAGATACGACAGACTTTATCCATGAAGCACTCGAAGCAGACCAGCATGTTCTCTTTGAAGGCGCCCAAGCCACATTCCTAGACTTAGACCACGGAACTTACCCATTCGTCACATCATCAAACCCCACAGCTGGAGGAGCATGCACCGGAACAGGCGTAGGGCCAAGACATCTCAATCGGATAGTTGGGATAGCGAAAGCTTATACAACAAGAGTTGGGTCTGGGCCTTTCCCAGCGGAGCTCTTCGATGAAGTTGCAGATCATTTCGTCGACGTAGGACACGAATATGGGACAAATACTGGTAGACGGAGACGTACCGGATGGTTTGACTCCGTCATGCTTCGTCACGCCGCCCGCCTCAATTCACTCACAGATATTGCCCTCACCAAACTTGATGTCATGGATGCTTTAGAAACCGTCAAAATATGCGTCGCATACGATATCGACGGCCAACGCATAGAAAAAATGCCGTACCACCAGACAGACTTCCACAAAGCAAAACCAATCTATGAAGAACTCCCCGGCTGGCAAGAAGATATTACTGGAGTCACCAAAGCCAGCGACCTTCCTCAAAAAGCACAAGACTATGTCCGTGCTCTCGAAGAATACATTGGCGTACCCATCTCGTTAATCGGTGTCGGCCCAGGTAGGAAACAATACGTTGATTGGCAGTAGTGAAGCTACACGACGAGCGCAAGCCGGCGAATACACCACACTCCAACCCAACAGAAAGAGAACACCATGACCAAGGTCGTAATCGTTGGATCAGGCGGACGCGAACACGCTCTCGCTGACGTCATCGGCAGAGACGCAGACGTTATCGTCACACCAGGAAATCCGATTATCCCCAACTCGACTCCAACTTCTCCATCAGAAATTGACGCCGACCTTTATGTCATTGGGCCCGAAGCTCCACTGGTTGACGGATTGGCCGATCAACTACGAGAACAAGGAAAACTAGTTTTCGGACCTGGCGCTGATGGAGCTCAATTAGAAGGCTCAAAAGCATGGATGAAAGATCTCGTTATGGAAGCAGGTGTCCCAACCGCCCAGCACGGAACCTTCACAGACATTATCCAAGCCCAAACCTACCTCGAGACCATGGCAGCCCCATATGTCATAAAAACCGATGGGCTTGCGGCAGGAAAAGGCGTATTAGTTACCGATTCGCTAGATGATGCCAGAGTCGCTATAGAGGAATATCTTTCAGGCACCGCATTCGGAGGAGCTGGTGAAAAAATAGTTCTTGAAGAAGGACTTCTCGGTCCGGAAATATCAATCCTTGCAATCAGTGATGGGAAAAAAGCCGTAGCCCTCAGCCCAGCCCAAGATTTCAAACGACTTCACAACAACGATCTCGGCCCAAACACAGGAGGAATGGGAGCGTACTCCCCAGTTCCAATAGCTACCCCCACTCTCGTGGAAGATGTCCTCAACAATTTCATCCAACCCACGATTGCTGCACTTCGACAAAGAGGAATCGATTATCGGGGGGTACTGTACGCAGGACTGATGATCACAGAAGAAGGCCCGAAACTCCTCGAATATAATGTTCGATTCGGCGATCCAGAAGCCCAAGTGGTCCTTCCCCGCTTCGAAAGCAGCTTAACGGAACTTCTCATAGAAGCTTCAAGAGGAGAGATACAAACACCACCTCGCTTTACCAATGACGCAATGGTGACCGTCGTCTGTGCAACTGAGGGATACCCAGTATCCCCTCGTGTAGGAGACCGCATTACAGGGATGGAAGAAGCATCCAGTTCCAAGGGAATAGAAAAAGTGTATGTGGCCGGCATCAGCCTCGATGAAGAACAACAACCAGTAACTGCTGGGGGTAGGGTTCTTGCCGTCACTGGGCGTGGCGTGACAATTGAATCAGCACGCCAAAACGCGTACACAGGTGCAGAGAAAATTCATTGGGAGGGTCTACATAAAAGGCAAGACATCGCAGAGGGGATTTAAATGACGCGTATTATGGGGATTGGTACCAGGTCATCAACAAAACCTACGAAAAGGAACTAGATATGAAAGTTGGAATCCTGATGGGTTCGACATCAGACGAATCCAAAATGCAAAAAGCAAAAGAAACACTCGAGGAATTCGGGATCGAATACGATTGGCGTGTTCTATCTGCCCACCGAAATCCGGAACAGGTAGTTGAACTTGTGTCATCAGCTCGAGAAAACGGGTATGTGGCGTTCATCTGTGGAGCTGGTATGGCAGCACATCTAGCGGGAGTAGTAGCTGCCCACACAACGCTTCCTGTCGTCGGAGTTCCGATGTCTGGAGGAGCTCTAAACGGTCAAGACGCGCTGTATGCAACAGTGCAAATGCCTAAAGGAGTTCCCGTCGCTACTGTGGCAATCGATGGATCCCAGAATGCGGCCCTTCTAGTGGTTCAAATGCTCGGCATCACAGACGAATCACTTGCTGCGAAGCTGTCCGACTACAAAAAAGAAATGGCAAATAAGTGAAATTTCCGAATGTTCTAGCCGCACGCTACGCCAGTAAAGAAATGGTGGAAATTTGGGATGCGACAAACAAAATCATTCTCGAACGCGAACTATGGCTAGCTGTTCTCCAAGCCCAGAAAGATCTTGGACAGCAAATACCTGACGGAGTGATCGAAGATTATAGGAAGGTTGTTGACCATGTTGATCTCCAATCGATAACCGACAGGGAACGTATCGTTAAACATGATGTAAAAGCCAGAATCGAAGAATTCTGTGACCTTGCGGGACACGAACACATCCACAAAGGAATGACATCTCGTGACCTTACAGAAAACGTAGAGCAACTCCAGATACGTCAAGCTTTGGAACTCATATGTTGTCAGGCAGCAGCAGCCCTTCGTCTGCTTTCTAAAAACGCGAGAACTTACGCCGAAACACCGGTAACGGGGAGAACACATAACGTTGCCGCGCAAGTAACAACGTTAGGGAAGAGGTTTGCCACAACAGCGGAGGAAATGATCTATGCCTTCATGAATCTCGAACAAATACTCGCAACGTATCCGCTAAGAGGTATCAAAGGACCCGTTGGAACGCAACAGGACCTGGTAGATCTGCTCGGAGGCCCCGAGCAAGTAGAACAACTTGAACAGCAGATCCAAAATCATCTCGGATTTAACATCACCTTCTCCAGTGTCGGTCAGGTCTACCCACGTTCTCTTGACTTCAATGTCATCAGTGGCCTTGTTCAACTCTCTAGCGCCCCAGCGAACCTAGCGAAAACGCTTCGACTTATGGCAGGTCATGACCTAGTTACAGAAGGATTCCAAGACGGGCAAGTTGGTTCCTCAGCAATGCCCCACAAAATGAATATGCGTTCCTGTGAGCGTATCTCCGGGTTATCTCACGTGCTCCAAGGATATTTGACGATGGTGACATCGCTCGTTGGAGATCAATGGAACGAAGGTGACGTAAGTTGTTCCGTAGTCAGAAGGGTGGCCCTTCCCGACGCATTTCTTGCTATCGACGGGCTCCTCCAAACTCTTTTGTCTGTATTAGAAGACTTTGGAGCGTATCCAAAAGTTATCGAACGCGAACTCAACCATTATTTACCTTTCTTGAGCACCACACGTCTTCTTACAGCTGCCACTCAGGCCGGAATGGGCCGAGAGGAAGCCCATGAAGCCATCAAAGCCCACGCTGTTTCTGCCGCACTCGACCTCAGGGACAACGACGGAGGAGAGAATACGCTCCTACAACGGATAGCTGACGACTCTGAAATTCCCCTCAGTCTCGACGAAGTAAAGAACGCAATCGCAACCTCAAAGATAGGAAGAACAGGCCAACAAATCCAAGAGGTCGAAAAGAACGTGCAACAAGTCATTGAGCGGCACCCCGAATCAAAATCGTATAAACCCCAAACAATTATTTAGCGAGGCTTCTATGACACGTCCCCCAGCTTACGAACTCGACCTCCCACATGTATATTCTGGGAAAGTCCGAGACATCTACGATGCCGATAATGGCAATTACCTTATGGTCACCAGCGATCGGATTTCAGCCTTTGATGTCGTCATGAACCAAACCGTACCAAACAAAGGAAGAGTACTCATGGCCATGTCTTCTTTCTGGTTCCAACACCTATCTCAAACGATGCCATCACACCTCATCTCAACAAATATTGATGATTTTCCTCCAGCAGCTCAGGTCCCTGAGATAGAAGGACGATCTATGCTCGTCCGTAAAGCAGAAATGCTTCCTATCGAATGTATTGTTCGCGGCTATATTACAGGTTCCGCCTGGAAACAATATCTCTTAGACGGAACCATGAACGGTATGCCACTTCCAGACGGCCTCCAAGAATCAGATCAACTACCTGAACCTGTCTTCACTCCTTCAACAAAAGCAGAAGATGGCTTACATGATGAGAATATTTCATATGAACAAGCTGAAGAAATTATAGGATCTGAATTAGCAGAAGAAGTCCGGCAGAAATCCATTGAGCTCTACAAAGCTGGTGCATCTCATGCACTCGAACGGGGTATCATCATCGCCGATACAAAATTTGAAATGGGCTATGTCGATGGCGAACTAGTCATTGCCGACGAAATGCTCACACCAGACTCATCCCGATTCTGGCCTGAAGCTGACTGGCAGCCAGGAACAACTCCACCTTCATTCGATAAGCAACCAGTCCGCGATTACCTTGATGGTCTTAGTTGGGATAAAGCCCCGCCACCTCCTGAGCTGCCACCCGACGTGATCTCCGAGAGTTCAAAAAGGTATCAGGAAGGATATGAACGTATCACGGGACAACTTCTTGCAGAGTGGCCAGGAGCAGGTGACAGCTTGTAGCTGATGATGAAAGATTCACACCCAAAATGGTCGATTATCACAAAACCTTTTAGTATTAACCCTCATGGGAACGCAAGATAAGAAACTGAAACCGGGTGAGGCAAGAGAGCAAGGGCCTTCTTTGCGCGATGAACTTCTCCGAGATCCCACACCACCTCCAGCTCCACTCCTTGAAGAGTCATATGAGTTTCTTGGAGATGAAGATATATCATTTGAGGGCTACTTCTCTCCTGATTTCGCTCAAGCTGAGTATCAGAAGTTATGGTCTAAGGTCTGGCAGTGGGCCTGCCACGTGGATCATATTCCCGAACCCGGAGATTATTTTGTCTACGACATCGGAGATCTATCTTCTCTTATCGTTCGCACCGAGAATGGGGAAATCAAAGCATATTTCAATGCATGCATGCACCGCGGAACACAGTTGAAACAACCGGGGACATGTGGTTTCAGCAAAGAACTCCGATGTCCTTTCCACGGATGGACATGGTCTCTTGAAGGACAACTGGTGGACCTTCCGCAAGCATGGGATTTCCCACATGTCTCCGCTGATTCTCACCGACTTCCCGAAATGCCTGTTGACGTTTGGGAAGGCTTTGTTTTTGTCAATTTTGACCGGGAAGCGGAACCTCTTCATGAATATTTAGGGGTACTTCCACAACACTGGAAAGACTGGGGCTTAAAGGAAAGATACATAGAAACACATATTCGCAAGCACCTTCCATGTAATTGGAAAGCAGCAGCTGAAGCATTCATTGAGGCGTACCATGTTCGAGAAACCCACGCAACAGGACAACTCGGAGATGAGGTCACAACGCAATATGACGTTTTTGGACAAAACGTATCCCGATTCATCCATACTCGCGGTTTAAATAGTCCTCTTCGGCAAGATCCACGAACAGAAGATGAGCTTCTCGCAAGGATCAGTGGCCGCACTCTCGGAGAAGGAGACCTTAAACTTCCGCCGGGAGTCCGAGCCCGAGATTACTACGCGAACCATGTACAAAAGACTATGGGCGAACGATACGGGCATGACTTCTC
>CACFFD010000027.1 GCA_902565595.1 Actinomycetota bacterium | reverse complement strand
GTTGCAGTTCAAGCTGAACTCACTCAGGCACCATTTGATATGCCTGTAGCTGAATCTGAACTTGTTACAGGGTACCTTACTGAATATTCAGGAATTCGGTTCCTTCTTTTCTTCATTGGTGAGTTCGCATCAGCCGCTGTCTTTTCAGCTATAGCCGCAGTACTTTTCTTTGGAGGTTGGTACATCCCGGGAATAGATCCAACTAATGACATATTTAATGTCATAGGGCCTTTGATTCTCGCAGGGAAAATGATGGCCATTGCTTTCTTGATTTTCTGGTTTAGATTCACATTCCCAAGATTCCGCGAGGACCAATTGCAAAGGCTTGCATGGAAATTCCTCATACCGCTAAGCCTTGCCAATATAGCTCTAACCGGCGTTCTAAAGGTGGTCGTGTAATGTCACAAATTCCAGGAATACTTAAAGGCCTCAAAGTCACTTTCCGCACCATGATTAAGACTCTTTTCCCTGGCGGCATTAAGAATCCGGTACCAAAGCCGAGCGAAGGGGCACTTACAGTCCAATACCCGCACGAAAAAGAAGCTCCCCCTACTAGGGCTAGAGGTGTCATAGCCCTCCACGAAGGAAACTGCACTGCGTGTATGCTTTGCGCAAGAGAATGCCCTGACTGGTGCATATATATAGAAGGACATAAAGAGCTGGCACCACCGCGACGAGCAGGAGGGCAGCCACGTAAAGTAAATGCTTTAGACCGCTTCGACATCGATTATTCCCTATGCATGTTCTGCGGGATCTGTGTTGAGGTATGTCCCTTTGATGCTCTTTTCTGGACTCCCGAATATGAATTCTCTGAACTTCGACTCGCTGACCTTCTCCATGACAAGGAACGCTTGAGCGAATGGATGCATACCGTCCCAGATTATGAAGAATACGAAGCTGGATCTGAACAGAAGCAGAGAAAGGTTCCCCGCTAATGGTCGCCCAGAACGTTTTCTTCGGGATTATGGCTCTGATCATGATCTGTGCGGCGTTAAAGGTAGTACGCACAAAAAATGTAGTCCATGCTGCACTTTGGCTCGTAGTCGTCTTAGGTGGAGTAGCAGGCCAATTCCTTCTTCTCGGAGCTGAATTTGTCGGTGTAACACAAGTCCTCGTTTACATCGGTGCTGTGGTTGTGCTGCTCTTATTTGGAGTCATGCTCACAAAAGCAAGCTTGGGCGAAGAAGCCGATCTCAACATGCCTAATCGTACGCTTCCAGCCATTATCGCTGCCTTAATGTTTGGAGTTATGACCTACGCCCTCATAGATACTTTTCGAGCTGCCGAATTACCACGTGAGTCCGTAACTAATGCGGCTACGGTATCTGACTCTATTTTTGCTGACTATATCGTTCCCTTCGAAGCCGTCTCAGTTCTTCTACTTGCAGCTTTGATCGGTGCAGTCGTAGTTGCGAGGAAGGAATAACATGTTATTAGTTCAGTTCCTCCTTCTTAGCTCCGTACTCTTTTGCATCGGGATTTATGGTGTTCTCGCCCGTAAGAACGGCGTCATGGTTCTTATGTCCATTGAATTAATACTGAATGCAGTAAACATCAACCTCGTTGCTTTCGGAACTATGACCAATAACATTGCTGGCGAAGTCTTTGCATTATTCGTCATAGCTATCGCAGCCGCAGAGGTAGGAGTAGGACTCGCTATTGTTCTACTCATTTTCCGCAACCGAAGCAGCGTCGATCTATCGTCTATCGATTCGATGAAAGGGTGAAATGGAAGCTTTGAGTGCACTAGCAGGCGAAGGCCCGACATCATTGATCCAAGCTGGTGGATGGTTTTTAGAAAAAGCATGGATAATTCCTGCACTTCCAGCAATTTCATTTGTCCTCATCCTTTTCTTTGGAAAACGGATGAAATACAAAGGAGCTGAATTCGGCATCATCTCAATAGCTGTTGCGTTCATTTTTGCTATCTGCTGTGTTGGGCAGTGGATTGGTCAGGTTAACAATGCAGATAGTTACACAGAGAAGCAACAATACCATGAAGAGGAAAAGCACTCAGAAAAAGCAGCCCACGAAGGGATTATCAACGAGGAAATCCAGAGAACATCACTCAATGAACTAGGGCCTACATCGAGTGAAGAAATAGTTGTCTCAGCATTCGCTGAAGAAAAAGATGGTTACAGTTCCGTAGGTATAAAACCCGTAATAGAGAGGTTTACCTGGTGGGAAAGCGGCGGAAGAAGTTTCCAGGTTGGCATTATGGTCGATGGCTTAGCGGTAATGATGCTTTTCGTCGTAACAGCTATCTCGCTTCTCGTTCACATCTATTCAACTGAATACGTCGCAGGCGATCGGCGTTACACACACTATTTTGCCTTCCTAAGCCTCTTCTCAGCATCTATGCTCTTCTTCGTCCTAAGCGAGAATATCCTGCAAACTATTGTTGGCTGGGAGCTAGTTGGAGTCTGTTCATTCGCGCTCATAGGGCACTGGTGGGAAGAAAAACCAAATTCTGACGCAGCCTTAAAAGCCTTTTTAACTAACCGAGTGGGCGACATGGGGCTTCTTGTCGGAATGATTGTCCTATTCTGGTCTGCCGGGAGTTGGAGCATCATAGATATAAATAATGCTGCAATCAATAATGAGATCGGACAGTCGACTCTCCTCATAGCTTCTCTATGTCTAACAGCTGCAGTCATGTCTAAATCAGGACAATTTATTCTTCATACCTGGCTTCCAGACGCCATGGCAGGACCTACCCCCGTCTCAGCACTGATCCATGCAGCAACAATGGTCGTTGCAGGAATTTATATGGTTGCCAGACTCTACGGAGTATTTTTCGAAGGTTTTGATATTGCAGGTTCAAGCTTTAATGTTCTTGCTCTTGTCGGCTCAGTGACTTTGGTAGGAGCTGGCCTTTTGGCGTTTGTACAAGATGACATAAAGAAAGTATTGGCTTATTCAACCGTATCCCAGCTGGGGTATATGGTTATGGCTCTCGGTGTGGGAGCTTGGACTGCAGCTGTTTTCCATCTATTTACCCACGCCTTCTTCAAAGCAGGACTATTCCTCGGAGCTGGCTCAGTAAGTCACTCTGTGCATAGTTTCGATATGAAGAAATCTATGGGCGGCATGCGCAAGTTTATGCCCACGACCTATAAAACATTTATAGTCTGCACGATTGCTTTGATGGGACTCCCACCTCTGGCAGGGTTCTGGTCGAAGGACGAGATACTTGTGGGTACCGGCGGCTGGGGCTTGTTCGGCGGTACTGGCGGTAATGGAACCTACGTTTTCGCCTTAGTAATGGGAATTATTGGAGCTGCTTTGACCTGCGCCTACATGACTCGAGTAATTTACCTAACATTCTTCGGAGAATTCCGTGGCGACACTCATGGGCATGGCGACCCACACGAATCAGGAAAGCGCATCACAATTCCCCTTGTAATTCTCGCTGTCATGGCCACCGGTGCTGGTTTCCTAAACTTCCCCGTAGGTTTCCTAACTGGCAGTAAAGCCGGATGGCAGGAAAGGTTCGGCCATTATGTGGAGCCGGTCGCAACATACTTCCCTCCGATAGCCCACGGAACGCCAAGCTGGTCCCTTGCTATCTTCTCCACAGTTGTCGCGATCATTGGGGTTAGTGCTGCCGGCTACTATTTCTTTGTAAAAGTGAATGCTCAAAGCCCGGCAGCAACTGAGTTGACGAATGGGTTAACTGAGAAGAGCAAGGTAGCCAAAGCAGGGCACACTCTCCTAAAGCAGAAGTACTATCTAGATCATCTCTACACAGACATCATTGCAAATGGAACAAAGGGTCCGGTAGCCGATGCGACATATTGGACGAACCAAAAGGGCATTGACGAAGCAGTGAATCAAGTCGGGAAACAAACGGCTCGCGCAGCCACTTTCGTATATGAAAAAATAGACCAAAATATGGTCGATGGAGTAGTAAACCTTTCAGGTAAGGCATCTGAAGGTCTTGGTGAGACTACTCGAACTATTATCCAACGCGGCAAAATTCACCAATACGCCGCAATTATGTTCGCGGCCACCACAATTCTGGCTGGCTTACTTATTGTGTTTGTTTAGGAGAAATCTGATATGGAATATGACAACAACTGGCTACTGAGCCTTATGGTATTTCTACCTCTTATTGGGGCGGCGGTCGTTATGCTAATCCCCAAAGCTCAAGAGGAACTGGTCAAAGCCGTAGCTTTAGGGACCACACTCGTGACTGCCGCGCTTGGGGTCTTCATGCTTTTCGATTTTGATTACGGTAAGTCAGGAGATTTGCAGTATGTCGTCGATAAAGAGTGGATCAACGTAATTAATAGCCGTTACATCTTGGGAGTAGATGGGATGTCCCTCCCATTAATCGCCTTAACGCTACTCATCGTTCCGCTTTGTCTAGTTTACACGTTCGGCCATTTCCCCGAGCCCCGTAACCCTAAAGCCATTTTGGCTCTCATCCTCATTCTTGAGACCGGAATGATCGGCACTTTTGCATCTCAAGACTTAATCCTCTTCTTTGTATTCTTCGAAGTTGTCCTTTTGCCGATGTTCTTCATGATTGCTGTATGGGGCGGGGATGATCGGCGTTACGCCTCTCTCAAGTTTTTCCTATATACGATGTTTGGCTCTGCCCTGATGCTGGTTAGTTTCTTAGCCTTGTATTTCCTCGCAGATGGTTCGATCGTTGGTGATCAGGCGAATACCTTCTCAATTGTGTCCCTCTCGGAAGGAGCATCTTTAGGTATTAGTAGATCTGCTCAGCTCTGGATTTTTGCTGGAATGTTTGTCGGTTTCGGAGTTAAAGTACCAATGTTTCCATTTCATACATGGCTCCCTGATGCACACACGCAGGCACCGACGGTAGGTTCAGTTATCCTTGCCGCTGTTCTTTTGAAACTTGGTACTTATGGGTTTATTCGAATTGCTATTCCTATGCTTCCTGAAGCTGCTTCTGCTTGGGCTCCCTTTATAGGCTTGTTAGCAGTCATCGGCATCATCTATGGTGCGCTTGGGTGCTTAGCGCAGCGCGACATGAAGAGACTTATAGCGTTTTCATCCGTAGCTCACATGGGGTTTGTGATGTTAGGAATTTCCACATTAACTGACTTCGGAATTAATGCCGCAATCTTCGGTATGGTTGCTCACGGCCTAATAACTGGGATGCTTTTCTTCATAGCTGGATCTATGAAGGACCGTTATCACACCTTGGATATGGGTCGACTAGGTGGCCTTCTTGTCTCTGCGCCGAGATTAGGTTGGATACTTGGGTTCTCAGCAATGGCCTCACTTGGGTTGCCCGGCCTTGCAGGTTTCTGGGGCGAATTCCCAGCAATCCTTGCAAGCTATAACCCAGCTTCTATCCTTCCAGAGAGCACTTTCCGTGGCTATATGGTAGTAGCAGCTCTCGGAACTGTTCTTGCAGCTGGGTATCTATTGTGGATGTTGCAGAAGACTGCGATGGGAACCCCAAAGGAAGAATTCGCTGATAATGAGGAAATTACCGATGTTAAAAAACATGAATGGATAGCCTGGGCGCCCATTCTTGCCCTCATTCTTTTGTTTGGCTTGTACCCGCGGCCAATCTTTACAACTACAGATGACGCTGTGGTTAAATCCCTGACGGTAGACATTCAAGGTGAAGAAATAGAAAATTGTCTAGAAGTAGAGGGCGCAGATCTGGGCAAAGAATGCTTTGCAAATGTCAGAGAAACTGCGGAATCGATGAAGGAATAGTAATTCATGATTGACGCTTTCTCATCCGCTTTTGGCCTTCTTGCCTCTTCAGGGGCATTTGAACGTCCACCAATCGACTGGCATGCGGTCGCCCCCGAACTTTGCCTTTTAGGCGGTGGCGCTTTGCTGACTTTGATCGATGTCATTTGGTTAGAGAAGGGACGTTCAATTACGTCGGCTCTTGCAGGGATAGTAATGCTGATACCTCTTATTCCCATACTGACTCTGGCAATAGACTCAGAAGATAGATCAATGTTCAAGGGAGCATTCGTTGTCGACAAGTATTCCCTCATAATCAAAGCATTATTCCTCCTGAGCGGTTACCTAGTCGTTCTGCTATCAACGAATTACATCGCTGAAGGAGAGTACTGGGAAAACGAGTATTACGGAATGCTTATCTCCTCAGTTCTTGGGATGGTACTGATGGCTTCTGCCCGAGATCTTATTACCATCTTTGTCGCACTTGAGCTGCTTTCAATTCCTGCTTACTTATTAGCTGCTTGGCGTAAAAAAGATCACAAAAGCAATGAAGCAGGTCTTAAGTATTATTTGATGGGAGTTTTCGCTTCGGCGATCATGCTGTATGGAATGTCGTTGATATTTGGTATCAGCGGAAGCACAATTCTTGAAGAAATAAATGAATCGATAGCAAGCGGTGGCGCTAATACCCCAGTAATTACTTTAGGAATAACATTCGTGATCATTGGATTTGGTTTCAAAGTATCTGCATTCCCTTTCCACACATGGGCTCCGGACACCTATGAAGGGGCACCGACACCCGTAACTGCCTTTTTAGCTGTTGCTTCTAAGGCAGCAGGATTTGTTGCCCTCATGAACTTAGTGGTCATTGGTTTCATCGGTCAGGAAGATGTTTTCCAGCCACTAATATGGATTCTCGCTGCTTTGTCAATGACTGCAGGAAATGTAATGGCATTGAGACAAACAAATATTGTTCGCCTAATGGCATACTCTGGTATTGCACAAGCAGGATTTATGCTTGCTCCTCTCGCCGTAGCGGGGGAAGGCCCAGCAATAGCCGACAAAGCCGTCTCTGCCGTTGTCACCTATCTTGTAATCTATGCAGCAATGAATATTGGGGCGTTTGGAATAATCCTTGCCGTTTCTAGAAAAACCAAAACAGCTGATCTCGAAAGCTACAACGGGTTATTTCGTACATCTCCAAGCCTCGCGATAGTAATGACAGTTTTCCTAGCGTCACTTGCAGGCATACCTCCGTTGGGAGGTTGGTATGCAAAGTTCTCAGTATTTACTTCCCTTACCAGCGCCAGTACAAACTGGGGATATGGATTGGCTGTAGTAGCAGCGATTAATGCTGTCATCGCCTTTGGGTATTACGGAAAAATAGCTATGCGCATGTGGGTTGAAGACCCTCATGAAACACACGTAGGAGAAGTGAAAGTACCTGTCTCACTCTTAGCCGCTCTTGTGTTGACAGCAGGCACCACTATTGCCTTCGGAGTTGCGCCCGGAATTGTCACCCATTTTACAGATGTCAGTCTTATAGCATTTGGCGGATAATTTTTCTTCGTAGTTGACGACTTTCAAAGCGTGTGCGTATATATCTACGATGAACCTTCATGAAGAGATAGCCCAAGAAATTACCTTAAATGGGGCGATGCCATTTAGTAGATTCATGGAATTAGCCCTCTATCACCCTTCATTAGGGTTTTATGCAAGCGGAGGAGCTGGAAGAAGAAAAGATTTCATAACTAGTCCAGAGACAGGTCCGCTTTTTGGAAAGCTAGTAGCAAATGCACTTGATAAATGGTGGAAAGAATTAGGAAAACCCGACCCCTTTTATTTCATTGAAGCAGGAGCTGGCCCTGGAACTCTTGCAAGGTCAATCCTAAAGGCGCAGCCAGACTGCCAGATGGCCCTCAGATACATAACAGTAGAAGAGAGCATACTTCAGCGGTCACAACACCCAGAGGGTGTGCAATCGTCCGGTCAACTTCCGGACAAAAATATCACAGGTGTCATTTTTGCAAATGAGTTACTAGACAATCTCCCCTTTGATATATACGAGAGTGAAAAAACCGGTGAGTGGTCTCAGGTATGTGTCGGAACTAGTAATGGGCTATTCCACGAAGTACTCGTCAAAACTGATGAAGATCTAAACGATCTATTCGGTATCGCTCAAAGCCCGGGTACCCGAATTCCATACCAGACTATGGCCCGCCGCTGGTTGTATGATGCACTCGGTTTAATCGAATCTGGCAGAGTAGTAGTAGTTGACTACGCCCTTCCATCTTTTCCTGCACCGGCAAATCATAACTGGCTCCGAACATACAGGGGGCATGGCCCAGGCGAAAGTCCATTGGTCGAGCCAGGCAGCCAGGACATAACGACTGATGTGGATCTTAAGCAAATTAGTTCCGTACGAATCCCAGATTCTATTCAGTTCCAACACGAGTGGTTGCAATCACTTGGAATTTCAGAACTCGTTGAAGAAGGAAAACGAGTATGGCTCGAGAATGCATCAAATCCAAATATTGAAGCATTGGCTGCACGAAGTAGAGCAACTGAAGCTGAAGCTCTACTTGATCCCAATGGGCTAGGAGGATTTACCGTTATTGAATGGAAGATCCAGCCCTGAATTAATCAGGTAAGAGATTTTGGCCCGTATTCTTCGCAAAGGGTATTCTCAACAATACGTCATCAAAAAAAGGGGGCGCAGTGTCCAATCAAGCTATTGAAGAGTTTTATACTGAAAATCGCTCATTTCCACCATCTGCAGCGTTTCAAAGAGGCGCCCTAACGGCGGACCAGAGTTTATATGAAGAAGCAGATGCCGACTACGAAGCATTCTGGGCTCGTCAAGCACGAGAGCTCCTCACATGGTCTCAGGACTTCCATACGACTTTAGAATGGGACCTTCCATATGCAAAGTGGTTCCTCGGAGGGGAATTAAACATCACGTACAATTGTCTAGATCGGCACATCGAGAGTGGTAACGGAGAAAAAGTAGCATTTCACTGGGAAGGTGAACCCGGAGATACCAAGTCGATAACGTATAAAGAGCTTCTTGATGAAGTTTCCAAATTCGCCAATGTTCTAAAAGATTTAGGACTGCAGAAGTCCGACCGAGTAGCGATATACATGCCAATGATCTTAGAGCTACCAATAGCTATGCTTGCATGCGCCCGAATCGGAGTCGCTCATTCTGTCATCTTTGGAGGCTTTAGCCCTGACGCCATCATTGATAGATGTGAAGATGCTGATGCCAAGCTTATTATCACAGCAGACGCCGGATATAGACGAGGTGAACCCTCACCCTTGAAAGTAAATGTAGATGCAGCACTCGAGAATGGTGCCGGCACAGTAAAAAATGTAGTCGTTGTAAACCGTTGCGATACACCTGTCACGATGGTTCAAGGGCGAGACCACTGGTGGCACGAATTAATGGAGGAAGCATCAGTCAATTGCCCAGCCCCACCTATGGACAGTGAACAACTTCTTTATCTGCTGTACACATCGGGTACCACTGCAAAACCAAAGGGTATTATGCACACCACCGGAGGCTACCTCACTCAAGTGGCGTTCACCCACAAGTATGTTTTTGATATCCACCCTGAAAGTGATGTGTATTGGTGTGCTGCTGACATTGGCTGGGTTACAGGCCATAGCTATATCGTGTATGGCCCCTTAGCGAATGGGTGCACCTCCGTGATGTATGAGGGGACACCGGATACTCCGCGACAAGAACTCAGAGGGCCAGGAGATAGGTCTACGTGGTCGAAGGATAGGCTATGGGACATTATTGATAGATATGGTGTGACACAGCTTTACACAGCTCCAACTGCTATTCGAACCTTTATGAAATGGGGGAGTGAAGAAGTCAGGAAACATGATCTGACTAGCCTTCGTGTTCTTGGAACTGTCGGTGAGCCAATTAATCCTGAAGCATGGATGTGGTATCACGAAAATATTGGCGGATCTCAGACCCCGATAGTTGATACTTGGTGGCAAACAGAGACAGGGGGAAACATGATTACCCCACTTCCAGGTGTCACAACTACGAAACCTGGATCTGCATGTTTTGCGATTCCCGGGGTATATGTAGAAGTTGTTGACGATGACGGCAATAAGGTCACGCAAGGCGGTGGGTATCTCACTATCACGCATCCCTGGCCTTCGATGTTAAGAGGAATTTGGGGTGACCCGCAGCGATACCTTGATACCTACTGGAGTACATACGAAGGCCGATATTTCGCGGGTGATGGTGCGAAAGTAGATGAGGATGGCTACTTATGGCTTTTAGGGAGAGTTGATGATGTAATGAATGTTTCAGGGCACAGGATCTCAACTGCTGAAGTAGAATCTGCATTAGTTGATCACCCAAGTGTTGCAGAAGCGGCTGTCGTTGGAGCAACTGATGAGACGACAGGACAAGCGATCATAGGCTACGTCATCCTTCGTGGAGGATTTGGCTCTACAGACGAACTTCGTGAAGAGATACGGGCTCATGTAGCTACGAAACTTGGGCCGATCGCGCGACCCAGAGCTGTTTTTCTTGTTCCAGACTTACCTAAAACACGTTCAGGAAAAATTATGCGAAGACTTCTTCGAGATGTGGCGGAAGGACGTGACCTTGGAGATACTACAACTTTGGCAGACTCCTCTGTCGTTTCAGCTATTCAGGAAGGCGCCAACGAGTCTGACGAAGACTGAAAGTTAATTGAAATATTCCTAAGTGAGTAGCTTTTAACCGTTGAATACGCAGAAAGAAGTTATTTGTTAGTTAGTAGTTGCATGATCTCTCTAGCGACCATAGGTGCAGCATTTTGATTTTGGCCCGTAACAAGATTCCCATCTACTTCCCACCAGTTTGCAAACGGATCTCTGAATTTGTGTGCGCAACGGAAATCAGCTTCCAAACGACGTAACTCTGTTTCTGGGTGGTGTGGTGTTGAGGTAATACGAAGATCGCGAACTTGTTTGTCGGTCACGGCAGTAATGCGACGCCCTTTAACTAACGGTTCACCGTTTTCATCTTTAGCTTTCAGAAAACCAAGAGGTCCATGGCATACGCCCCCAAGAACCTTTCCCCTTTTGTTAGCTTCTGTCACCTTTTCCCCAACACTTTCGGAAAAACCTAGATCAAATGCAGCCCCCCAGCCTCCAGCGAAATATATGACGTCGTAATTATCGACATCGACATCTTCAATTGGAAGAGATTCTGAAAGCTTCTTTTGCAGTAAAGCATCGCCAAGTGCTCTGTCATCGTGGGTTGTTCGGATTACTGGCCGATATGACTGAGGATCAACTGGGATCACTCCACCAAGCGGACTTGCTAAATCAACTTCCATACCAGCATCAGTCCAAATGTAGTAGGGAACTGTCATTTCAGATGCAAAAACTCCAGTAGGTTTCCCATTGCCGAGTCGAGCTGCATTCGTGCAGACAATTAACGCCTTCTTGCCAGTCATATCCATCTTGAGTACTTGCGTATCTTCTGGGTGCATCCCTGCTTTGCGAAGAAGAGCTCGCAAACCTCGAGCTAGTGCTGGCGGCGCTTTCCCTGCTAATTGCGCTTCTGGAGGTTTCCTCTTTGCATAGGGCCAAGGGTTATTGCGTTTCGGAAGGGAGTAGAGTCTCTCTTGGTTCAGGCGTTGTTTCATGTAGTTAAATACTTCTTTTGCCTTTGGTTCATTCCAGAGGTTTAGTGATTCAATAGGATCATTTGTCAAGTCATATAATTCCCATTGATCAGGTATCGAGTTAGTTCTGTAAGTTTCTCCCATAGGGCCTGATGATGACAAGTGAGCACTATTGGGGATGGTCCACGTTTCCGGGTCATCGTGTGCACGGGTTATTTTCCATATTGAATTACTAATTTCGGGAACTTCATTGCTCGTAACGTTGACTACGATTCCCTCAAAATTAGTACTCACGTGTGGTAGGACCTGTATTTTTAACGGCCGTGGAGGTTTATCGGCTTGCCCCAACCCTCGAGCCATTGCGGAGGCAAGTGTGTCACCCTCAAGCATATTATCTCGTGTCATAAAATAAACAGCCCTATTTCTGAATTCCTCTGCATCAGGGTCCTCTAGCAAAGGGCTGAGATCTTTGCCTGGAAGCGAGTGAAATTCTGTGAATTCAGGTTCTAGTTGCTTCTCAAGTATGTGTTGATCAAGGCCGGCGAGTGCCAGAGCAGTCGGGATCAGGTCAACATGTGAAGTTGGTACGGACTCAATTACTCCTCTGCTGGATTGTTCATTTCCATACTTAACTATTTCAAATGGAACTCTTGTCGCTTCGTCGTAAAGATTGAACCACTTCTGATGAAGCCCGCCATGTGCGCCCAGAAGGTCACCGTGATCTGATGTACGGAAAATTATTTTCTGTCGCGAGGTATCAGCGGTGACAGCTTTCCGGACCATATCAAGGGGGCCATCCACTTCTAAGTGCATTCGATAGTAAAGGTTTCTGTATTCTTGTTCGTTGTTCTCGTAGATCCTTTGCACAGCTCTTTGAATCCCATACCCCGAGTAGTAAGAATGTTTGTAAGCAATTTGGGCTGCAGGTTTTGAAGACAAATCTTCATAGCGAGTAGGTGGAATTGGAATTTCTGGAGGGTCAAGGTCAGAAGGGGAATAGGGGTTATTTTCAGGCCTGCGCATATAAAGAGGCAGAAGAACAATGTCGTGGGGGTTCACAAAACTTACAACTAACAAAAAAGGTTTTAGTGCATCGCTATCTCCTTGATTGCGTCTTCTATACCTATCTTCAAGCCATTGAACAGTTCTGTTAGCGATAAGGGGGTCACGAATAATTCCTGAATTTCCAAGCAGCGCTCCATGAGGTTCAGGGCCAACCCAGCCTGAAAATCCATATTCATTCAGTGGATTTATTTCCAGATACTGTTCAACCGCATCTTGGATAATAGTTCCGTCCGAAGTATTTGTAGCTAGCGGCTGTCCCGTCGACTCATCTATAAGGTCAGCGTGGCTGATGTGCCATTTCCCATCGTAATGAGTGTCATACCCTGCAGCTCTAAACCAATGGCCAAGCGTAGGCACCTCTCGAGGAGCTAACCATCTCATGCGCGAATCATAAGCATCTTTCCCCAAACCGTTTGTTTGAGTTACTCCATGCACATCGGGAAACTGCCCGGTAAAAAGTGTCGGACGGCTAGGAACGCATGCCAAAGACCCTGTGTAGTGTCGATTAAAACTGACACCATTATCTCTAAACCAGGTTCGGCCTGTTAGGGCCTTATCGCGCCACTCCAGAACTTCTGGAGTCTCGTAAGGTGGAATTGCCCTTTCTTCGTCAGTCATAAAAATGATGACATCAGGTTTGTTTGAGCTACTCATGTCGAGACTCCATTTCATCAATTTTCAAGTGAAGGAGCGCTATTTGTCTTTGGAGCTCCGAGAAGGGTTCCTTTACTTCGAGAAAATTCTTCAGATCCTTGAGCATGCCCGAATTAATTCTGCCAAAAATTAGGGAAGCTATGCCTGCGATTGGAGTAGCAGGTCGTCGGATTGGAATAATCTCAACGGTCAGCGATAGCTGAACACCAATTTCACCGGGTTCTAGCGTCCATGTATTCGTAATTTCTTTGAATACCGGAGGTAATCCTCGTATTTCATATGCCAAAAACCTTGAATCGTCCCACCTCGTCACATGCTCGGTTACCGAAGAGTTTCCAGTCTGTATTCTTCGGAAAGTACCTACCCCTTCTTGTTGGTTTGATAAGAGGCAGGAATGAGAAACGTTAGAGGCCCAGCTTGAGATTTCACCAAAGGCTGATAAAACCTCCCACGCTTCAGTGGGTGAACATGATATGTCAATTTTTCTTGTAATAGCTGCCATTCATTTCTCCAAGGATTTCATGTTATATAAATCTATCTTCTGTTGAAAGTTGAGTTCCTTAAGGAAGGCATCTGATTATGATCTGTTAAGCATAATCAACCACTCTCGTAAGCTAGATGTAGTAGCCACTATGAACAGAGATTGCAGGAACCTGATGTTCCGAAAACATCGCTATGTTCTTTGGGTCATCATCAAAGACCAGTATTGGAACATACCCAGCGTCGAGGATCTGGTTTAGAGCAGATAGTTTCATTTTTGCTGATTCTTTAAAATCGTCATTCGATCTCATAATCAATGCATCCCAAACAACACCATGCTTCTTGAGCCAGTCTATTGTCTCTAATTGAATAGATTCAGGGCGAGCAGTAAGGATTATGGTTCTATGAGATTTGTTGAGAATATTTATGAGCCTTACACCAGAAATGATGGGTGGGTCCTCAGTGCATGCAGAGAAAAACCCATTCCAATCCTTATCCTCATCTCGTAAATAATGCTGTCGATGAGATGCATCGCTTATAACCCCATCTAGGTCAAAGATGACCACATCATCGCCCTCATTTATGGTCCTATTCCATGTCCAATTAGGCATCAGTAACGTTTATCGAGGTTAAGGCGATCATTCATAGTAGGTTCAATCCCGAAAATTCCCGCACTGTATTGGGATACCGAAATCGCTTTCTTTAAGTTTTCCGATCACAGATTGTAAATCATCACGTTTCTTTCCTGTGACGCGGACCTGTTCTCCTTGGGTTTGGGATTGGATGCCCTTAAACCCTAGGCCTTTAATGAACTTATTAATCTCCTTTGACTTCTCTGAATTGATTCCAGACGTCAGAATAGCTATTTGCTTTCTCCTTCCGCCGGCAGAGTCCTCAACTGAGAGGTAGTCGAGGGCCTTTAATGAAATCTTTCTGCGAACCAGCTTTTCTTCTAGCACTGTTCGTAGTGCATTTAGACGGTCATCAGAAGATGACTCGATAGTTATATGCTCTTCTGTAAGTTCTATCGAGCTATTTGTTCCCTTAAAGTCATATCTTTGGCCAACTTCTCTAGAAGTTTGATCAGTTGCGTTTCTTACTTCTTGCATGTCAACAGTCGATGTGACATCAAATGAGGGCATTTGCAGATCCTCCTCTTCTCTTTGAGAGATCTAATATCAGATAAATAGAATTCTAGTTCTTTGTTCATAGGAACATATCGGTTCTCTCATTAATAAACAAGTGCGATTTGTCTGGTCACTTTGGGTGGTATCTCGTTAGACTAACGCTAGTATCACCAGTTCAGGGTCGGTGCCCGAGTGGCCAAAGGGAACGGGCTGTAAACCCGTCGGCGTTAGCCTTCGGAGGTTCAAATCCTCCCCGGCCCACAAAATTTTAAAGTCGTGAGATGTCTCAACGCTTCCTGACTACATTTCATCGGTTCGAGGTTGGGACCGTACGCACATCATGGCATCATGGCCAATAGTATTAGGAAATTATTAATGCTCCCTTAGCTCAGTCGGTAGAGCGTCTCCATGGTAAGGAGAAGGTCGAGAGTTCGATTCTCTCAGGGAGCTCAAATGTGCATTGCACCAAATCAAGGCGGCGTAGCTCAGTTGGTTAGAGCGCTCGACTCATAATCGGGAGGTCGACAGTTCAAATCTGTCCGCCGCTACAGGAATTCTTTGAAAAAACTCTTTGTGAAATTGGAGAAGTCTATTGGAATTACGTCTCGCACGGATTGAAGATGCAGAAGCAATAAGAGCGATCTATAACAATGAGGTTTCTTCAGGGACAGCAACCTTTGATCTTAGTCCTAGAACCCTAGAAGAACAGAGAGAATGGATGACTGAACGCTCTGGAGCCCATGTTGTTCTTGTAGCAGAGGTCAATGGAGAGATTGTTGGGTTTGGCGCTCTGTCTCGCTATATGAAGAGGCCTGCCTATAGCACTACCGTAGAGAATTCAGTTTATGTCCGGCCTGAAAGTCAAGGACAGGGTGTAGGCGAGGCAATTCTATCCAAGCTTATCGACCTCGCTTCAGAGCACGGTTTTCATACCATCATTGCAAGAATAGGAAGTGAGTCCGAAGGGTCAATAGCGCTTCATATGAAAGCAGGTTTTGAAGAGATAGGCCGTGAACATGAAATAGGTAGAAAATTTGGAAGATGGTTAGATGTCGTTATCATGCAGCATTTCCTTATCGATCGGGATACTTAAAGCAAGTCTTAGTTTTCAGGTATAAGATTAAATTTTTTACTCTTGACTTATGAAAGGGATAATTCAACTATTCGGTGGTATCCTCATTGGATCGTCCATTAGGGCAGTGGCTCAATTGGTAGAGCGACGGTCTCCAAAACCGTAGGTTGGGGGTTCGAGTCCCTCCTGCCCTGCAAGTTTGTGTCTGGTGAAAATGTCAAAACAAGGTGTAAATCAGCTAGATTTTAATAGCCCAGTAAGGAACTGAGTTATGTCTCTAAATCGTGAACAAAAGCGAGCGCTTAAAAAACGTGGTGAACTTGGAGAAGATGGTTCACCTGTCGCGACGCGACGTCAGCCGCCTTCTCGGCAGCAGACTCGTGAGCGCGTCGGCTTTCGACGCTATGTCGGAGAAGTTCGAGCTGAATTGCGTAAAGTAGCATGGCCGACTCGCGCTGAAGTTATCAATTATTCAATTGTTGTCTTCGTAACCCTCGTTGTATTAACGACACTTATTGCACTAGCAGACTGGGGTTTGGGCGAAGGCCTACTTAAAATGTTCGAAAGATAATAAAACCCCTAGAGAGAGAAAAATGACCGACATTGAACAAGAGAACTTTATCGATGAGCAGGAAGAAGAGAATTCTGCTGCCTCCCTTATGACAGATTCTGTATTGAATCCTGATTCCAGCGAGGAGAATACCGAAGAAGGTTCGGATACGTCTCCCACTCAAGAAGTGGAATCTGAGGAAATTGAGAATGCCGTAAACGATGATGTTGTTCTTGCAGACGACCTTATTTACGAAAAAGATGAAGAGCCAGTAAAGATAGTCAGCCCCTATGACCGGCCAGGAAAGTGGTATGTTGTCCATACCCAGTCTGGTTATGAAAATAAGGTTCAAGGGAATCTAGCTCAACGTACAAAAGCGATGAACAAGGAAGATTACATCCATGAGGTCGTCATTCCCTTGGAGAATGTCGTTGAGTTTAAGCAAGGTAAGAGGGTTGAAGTCCAGAAGAAGATGTTTCCGGGATACATTCTTGTCCGTGCTCGAATGAATGATGAAGTCTGGTCTGTGATACGGAATACTCCTGGGATTACTGGATTTGTTGGAGCTGGAAATAAGCCAACTCCTCTACCTAGGAAAGAAGTTGAGAACTTCCTAGGTGTAAATATTGATGGAGAAGGCCAGCCTATCAAGCGAGCAAAACCTCGAATGGGCTATGAGGAGGGTGAAACTGTCCGCGTTAAGGAAGGTCCGTTCGCCGATTTCTCAGGTGAAATAATTGAAATTAATGAGGACCAATTGAAGCTAAAAGTCTTGGTCAACATTTTCGGTCGTGAAACTCCCGTCGAACTCGAGTTCGCTCAAGTCGCCAAACTCTAGAAATATTGATCAGCAATAGTCAAGAGGAAGAGCTGTCGTTTTTTTCATCTCTTCCATTACGAAGTTGGTGCTAACGTCGTAGAGGTCTACTTCCTCAATTAAACGTTTGTAGAAAAGGTCATAGGCATCCATATCTGGGACTACGACTCTCAACATATAGTCGACTTCTCCACTTGTTCTATACGCCTCGATAATTTCTGGGAACTTTTCTAATGCTTTAGTAAATCGTTCCATCCAGTCAGCGCTATGGCGATTTGTTCGGATTTGTACTAGCGCAGAAACAGATAGATTCACATCTTCAGGATTTATCAATGCAACCCTTCCCGTAATCACACCGTCGTTTTCCAGTCGCTGTATTCGTCTCCAACAAGGGGTGGGAGTCAGATTAACCTTTTCCGCAATTTCTCGTGCAGGCATTACCGCATTCTGCTGCAAAAGAGCAATAATTCTTTTATCAATATGGTCCATAGTAAAATAATAATCTATTTATATTGATAAATAAAGTATAAAATCTCTTAAATAACAGAATTTTTGCAAACTTTTAGATAAAGGTTGCATGGAGTCTGTACTAGATTGAAGTTATGGCAATCTCGAAATTATTTACAGGTCACCCAGCTTCGGTTGGGGAGACATATTGGCAACATTTCAGGTTTGCTATAAGAGTTTTCTTCTCCCTAATGAAAGCGGCCATTGGTTGCCTCATACATGCTGTGTTTCCACAACTTTTTCAGACGACAGCGAGCACTGAAATACGCACTTTGTATGAGGATATAGAAGCGAGGACAAATCATGCTCCTCTCGTGAGTGAAAGTTCTACCCCATCAAGTACCTACCCGGAGCCCGCCCTTCAAGGGGTAGAGTAGCTCACGACTATGTAAAGTTTCTTCCTGTAGGTTGTTCTCTTTGTGAGAGTTCGGCAGACTAGGCATCGTTGAAGGCACTTATTCTAGAGAAAGTCGCTAGAGTGAAATGCGGATTCGACCAATCCAACCACTAAGCATTGTGGGGCATCGTTAATTTAGGAGAAAAATACAATGGCACAAAAGCAAGTTGCTGCGGTAGTAAAAATTCAAATCCCAGCGGGCCAGGCTTCTCCAGCTCCACCCGTGGGAACTGCATTGGGTCCACATGGGGTGGCAATAATGGACTTTTGCAAAGAGTACAACGCAAAGACCGAAGATAAACGAGGGCAGGTTGTCCCAGTTGAAATTACAATTTTCGAGGACAGGTCGTTTACCTTTATTACAAAGACGCCACCGACTTCATTTCTGTTACGCAAAGCAGCTGGCCTTGATAAAGCCAGTGAAAACCCCGGAAGGGAAATGAGCGGATCTGTTTCCCTCGCTCAAATTACGGAAATTGCAGAAACAAAACTTCCTGATCTAAATACTGACGATATTGAGCAAGCAAAACTTCAGATTGCTGGGACAGCTCGAAGCATGGGGATAGAGGTCAGGTAAGGAAGATAACTAATGCCAGATTTGGAAACCTCACCAAGTCATTTCGGCGAAAAATAGAGGGAGAACCGAAATATGCATGTTAGTGGAAACGTGCAAAAAGAAAGGACTGGTTCGAATGAGTAATGGGAAAAGATACAACGAGGCTATTAATTCATATGATCGCGAAGAATTGTATGAAGCTAGTGAAGCCATATCAATGTCAAAGGGAATGGCGACAGCTAAGTTCGATGAAACCATCGAACTAGTTCTCCGGTTAGGGATCGACCCCCGTAAAGCTGAAGAGATGGTTCGAGGTACTGTTGCTCTCCCAGCAGGGACAGGTAGAGAAGTGCGCGTCGCTGTCTTCGCTCAGGGGGAGCCTGCTTCATTAGCTCGAGAAGCAGGAGCAGATATTGTTGGTGATGCTGATCTTGCTGAAGAAATTGAGAAAGGGATGCTTGAATTTGATGTAGTCATAGCAACTCCTGACATGATGCCAGTGGTTGGAAAACTTGGTCGTACTCTAGGCCCAAGAGGATTAATGCCAAATCCAAAGACAGGAACGGTTACCGACAATGTAGTCAAAGCTGTCGAGGAATTTAAGGGAGGCATGGTCGAGTACCGAACAGATAAATTCGGCAATATCCAGATTCCTATTGGTAAAGCGAGTTTTGAAGAATCATCACTCTTGGATAACTTTAACGCGGTAGTTGAAGAGATTCATAGAGCTAAGCCTTCTAGTGCCAAGGGCAAATACATTAAGAAAGCGGTTGTTAGTTCAACGATGGGCCCGGGTGTGAAGATAGACGAAGGAAGCATTTAAATTCTTTCTTCTAGAAAGCGAATGTCTTTAGAATTATTTTCCCGAAGTTGGGTCACAGTGTAAGACCTTGTACCATCCTTAAGACAACACAAGTTGCCGTAGACATTCGGTTCACATGTAGTGATTAAGAAAGAGAAATCTTTACCGAACGAGGTGGACAATCTAGGGATACTGGAGCGTTTGCTGGTCGGCAGCGCTCCACTTTGTTTTTTTGACAAGAAAGGGATCTCCTATGGGGGAGCCAAAAGCAGAAAAAGTCGCCGTAGTAGCTGAAGTAAGAGAAAAATTTCAGAGCTCCGAAGCTGTGGTGTTGACTGAATACCGTGGGCTTAATGTTACTGACATGGCTACTCTTCGAAAGGCAATGAGAGAGGCAGGAGGCGAATATAAAGTCTACAAAAACTCCCTTGTTCGTTTCGCCGCAAAAGAGCTTGACCTTGATATAGAGGAACTTTTAGTTGGGCCAACCGCAATTGCATTTACCGGAACGCGTCCTGATGGTAAAGACGCAGATCCAGTTTCTGTAGCTAAAGCTCTAATGAATTTTTCTAAAGATAATGAGAATCTTCTGATCAAAGGCGGGATGCTTGATGGAAAGCTGCTGACAGTAGACGAAATAATTTCTCTATCCAAAATTGCACCTCGTGAAGAGCTGCTGGCCAAACTTGCCGGAGGTATGGCAGCACCAATGCAGCAAATGGCAGGCTTACTTAAGGCAGTGCCTCAGAACTTTGCATATGCTCTTTCAGCGCTGATTGAAGCAGGTGGTGGAGCTCCAG
>CACFFD010000026.1 GCA_902565595.1 Actinomycetota bacterium | reverse complement strand
GCTTTCTTAGGGACAGGAAGCCCAAAGTACTCCTCGCACTAGGGGGGTTTGCGTGTTTCCCCTGCGCACTAGCATCAGTTATGCTTGGGATTCCTGTTGTGGTTCACGAGCAAAATGCCGTTCCAGGTTTAGCGAATAAAGTAATCAGCTTTTGGGCTCGTCATTCTGCAGTTTCCTATAGGGGCACTTCTCTTAGAAAGTCTATTTTTACTGGAAATCCTGTAAGACAGGAAATTCTTGATGCAAGAGAAATCGATCCGTGTCTCGTTCGTGAGAGACTAAGAGTTCCTAGTGAAAATATCTTATTGGTAGTCACTGGAGGGTCACTAGGGGCGCGAAAAATTAATTTTGCTTTAAGGGATGCTATTCCTTTTTTTGAACTAGGGATCGATCTGACGGTATACCACATCGTCGGACGTCGAGACTGGCAGGACTTCGCTCCTTTAGAAGAGGATCTTGGGAAGTATGTCGATTATCGCCCGATTGAGTATGAGTATGATATGCCGAATATTTTGAGGTCAGCTGACCTTATTATTTCTCGAGCAGGTGGTTCAATAACGGCGGAGATTGCCGCATTAGGCATACCTTCAGTTCTTATTCCTCTCCCGAACGCTCCCGGTGACCACCAGACAGCAAATGCAAAATCTATGGAGTCCTTCGGTTCGGCTCGAATATTACTTGACGAGAGTTGCAATGGTGACAGTCTCTCCGCTCTGGTAAACGAACTAACAGCAGCTCCTGAAGAGGTGCATAAGATGAGAGAGCAAGCAGAAAAAAATATTCGTGTGAATGCATCGGATCAATTAGCTGATCTATTAAAGAAGGTGGCTCTATGAATCGATTTCTAGATGAAAGTGCATTGAGTTTAAATCCTAAATTGTCTGTGCACATTGTTGGGATAGGTGGAGCGGGGATGCGAGCGATTGCACTAGTGCTTTCTTCGATGGGCCATTCTGTAACAGGGAGCGACTTAAAAAGTTCATCAGGTTTAGATCGCCTTACTGCCTCTGGAATTAAAGTAGCAATCGGGCACGATGTGTCAAATGTGGGACAGGTAGATTTTGTCACTCGATCTACAGCTGTATCTGATAGCAATGTCGAGATAGACAAAGCTCGTAAGCAGGGTATCCCCATAGTAAGCCGAGCAGAAATCTTGAGTGCAATTACTAGGATTAAACCGACGATTTCTGTTGCAGGGACTCATGGAAAAACAACCACTTCATCAATGTTGGCTGTTTTGCTCGCCGAAGCTAACTTAAACCCTTCATTTATTATCGGTGGTGAAGTTAATGAGATTGGGTGTGGAGCACTGTGGAAAGCTGACTCCAACTTGTTTGTAGTGGAGGCTGACGAATCAGATGGAACTTTTCTCACACTAGATTCTGATTATGGGATTATTACTAATGTTGAACCTGATCACTTAGGGCACTATGGGAGTGAAGACCGTCTGCGAGATGCGTTTGATTCATATTTAGACAATATAAAGATCAAAGCATTCTTATCTTATGACGATGAAGGCCTCAGAAAAGCCATTCAGAATCCTAAGGTCATTACTTATGGGGTTAACGCTAATGCGGATTATGTTATTTCAAATTACGAGGGTTTCCGTTTTGGATCGAAATTTTCACTTGATGGACCTAAGGGTAATTTAGGGGAATTTTCCGTTGCTACACCTGGTATATATAACGTACAGAATGCATCAGCTGCATTAGCTTTTGCCGATTACATGAAGGCAGATATGGAATCATTGCGTGCGGGGCTTGCTCAATTCGGAGGTGTAGCTAGAAGGTTTCATTACCGGGGAGAGAGAAATGGCATTTCGTTTATAGATGACTACGCTCATCTACCAACTGAGGTAGCGTCTGTCCTCCAAGCGGCAAAAGAGGGAAATTGGGGGCGCATTATTTGCGTATTTCAACCACACAGGTACACAAGAACCAGAGATTTATGGAAAGAGTTTTCTAACTCTTTCCATCATGCAGATGTCGTTTATGTAACAGATGTTTATTCTGCTGGAGAACCCCCAATACCGGGAATTTCTGGACGCTTAATTGTTGATGCTATCCGGAGCTCTACCCCAGATAAACAAGCTGCTTTTTTCGAACATAGAGTGGATTTGGTCGAGCACATACGTTCAGAGCTGACCCAAGGCGACTTATGTCTTAGCCTTGGGGCCGGTGATATAACCACTCTCCCAAATGAATTGATGTTGGAGGGCTAGGATGCGAGAGACTCCGCAACTATGGGATGAGCTCTATGAGTTTTTTGTGGAATCACTAGAACAAAGTGAAGTTAAACTTCATGAGCCGTTAGGAGAGAAAACGACATACAGATCCGGTGGGGGATGTAGTGTCTTCGTTGAAGTTGGAAATGTGAATGACCTTAACGCGGTAGCTGATCGGATTAAAAATACAGATATTCCTATTGCTGTTCTCGGAAACGGCTCTAATCTGCTAATTTCTGATTCCGGATTCAATGGTCTAGTGCTTTACTTAGGGGATGGTTTCAAATCATTATCTATTGACGGAGAAAAAGTTTTCGCCGGAGCAGCAGCTATTCTTCCTGTAGTTGCTCGGAGAACTGTCGCTGCAGGTTTAACAGGTTTTGAGTGGGCAGTTGGTGTTCCCGGCTCAATGGGTGGGGCGGTCCGTATGAATGCAGGTGGACATGGCTCTGACATGAGTAAAAGTGTGAGCAGGGTTGAGGGGATTGATTTAGCTTCAGGAGAACCCTTTGCCTTTTCATTGAGGCAGTTGAATTTTTCATATCGCGAGTCATCAATAACTAGTACCCAGGCCGTTACAAAGGTTGTTCTGAATTTAGCGAAGGGAAATATTGAAAAGTCAGAGGAGGAGATCTCGGACATAGTCCGATGGAGAGTGGAGAATCAACCAGGTGGGCAAAATGCGGGTTCTGTTTTTACGAATCCAAAAGGGGACTCAGCTGGCCGTTTGATAGAAGCAGCAGGGTGTAAGGGTCTTCGGATAGGAACAGCGTACGTCTCTGAGAAGCATGCAAATTTTATTCAGGTTGACCGTGGAGGGAAGTCTCAAGACGTAATATCTCTGACGGAAGAAGTGAGGAATCGAGTACTTGAAGAGTTTGGAATCGAACTTGATTCTGAAAATCATTTTCTAGGGTTTAACTAGTCATGGATCCCCGAATTCAATCCCGAAGAATTGATGTTATGCGAGCTAAGGGAAGGCGTCGCCTAAGGGTACTTCTTCTAGGAATGGCAATTACTTCCCTGGGCGTTGGAGGCTACTTTATATCTAAGAGTTCGCTATTTGATGTAGATGAAATTGTGGTTGAAGGGGTTTCAGGAGAGTTGGAGGATGCAGTCAGAACAGCAGCTGGAATTCCAAAGGGTAAACCTTTACTTGAGGTTAATGCTTCCTCCGCTTCAGAGAATATTGAGAAGATATCTTGGGTCAAGGAAGCACGTATATCTCGGTCATGGGGTGGAACTATTACCATCCGTGTATCTACACGAGACCCGGTAGCAGCATTTGAAAGTGACGATGGGTGGCTAGTCGTAGATATAGAGGGCCGCGTACTACAAGTGGAAGATGCGCTGCCATATTATTTGCTCCCGATCGAGAAGGAAGTAGGAAGTCTCACCGTGGGAGAATGGGCTCCTGAGCAGGTGATACCTCTTATTCAGGTTGCTGGGACTATTTCATCAGAGCTAGCTGGGGACATCTCTTCAATCAAGGGAGATGATCAGGTTGAGTTGCTATTATTTAGCGGTAGCAAGATACTTTTTGGTGATACCACGGATATAGAAAGTAAGGTACTAGCAGCTGCGACAATACTTTCACAAGTAGACCAAAGTTCTGTTTTGCACATTGACGTCAGGGCTCCCCTAACGCCTGTGTTGTGTCGTGACCCTAGTTGCTCGTACCCTTCTACCTAGAACGCACTTGGGTTGTGATTCGAAGATTAAACCTCTTGTAAGGCTTTATGTCTATTGACCAAAGGAGACAAAATGAGTAATCCGCATAACTATCTTGCAGTAATCAAAGTGGTAGGCGTCGGTGGAGGTGGAGTAAACGCGGTCAACCGAATGATCGATGCTGGTCTCCGTGGAGTGGAATTCCAAGCAATAAATACGGATGCTCAAGCGCTGCTTCTTTCAGATGCAGAAGTCAAAATAGACATTGGACGAGAGCTTACTCGAGGTTTAGGAGCTGGGTCGGACCCCGATATAGGTCGACAGGCAGCTGAAGACAATCGCCAAGAAATTGAGCAAGCCTTGTCTGGAGCTGACATGGTATTTATAACCGCCGGAGAAGGTGGAGGAACTGGAACAGGAGCAGCTCCGATTGTTGCTGACGTTGCAAAGGGACTTGGAGCTTTGACGATAGCCGTAGTTACTCGCCCGTTCGGTTTCGAAGGGCGAAGAAGAGCAGTTCAAGCTGACCAGGGAATTACCCGCCTTCGGGAAAAAGTTGACACTCAAATAGTTATACCCAACGACAGGTTATTGTCTGTTGCAGATGAGCAAACAACTGTTGTTGAAGCTTTCGCTAAAGCTGATGAAATCCTTCTTGATGGCGTCCGTGGTATAACTGAGCTCATCACCACTCCTGGTCTTATCAATACAGACTTCGCAGATGTCAAGATGATCATGAATGATGCTGGTTCAGCATTGATGGGTGTTGGCGAGGGAAGTGGCGAGCAGAGAGCAACAAGCGCTGCTAGGAAAGCGATTTCAAGTCCGCTTATGGAGTCACCGATAGATGGAGCTCGGGGTATTCTGCTTTCGATTACTGGATCAAGCAGTTTGACGCTGAGCGAAGTAAATGAAGCAGCAGAACTTGTCGTTGGCGTTGCTCACCCGGATGCGAATATTATTTTCGGAACCGTTGTTGATGAATCTATTGGCGACACGGTTAGAGTCACTGTTATAGCTGCGGGATTCGACCGATGGGAGAACGGAAGCAGGCCGGTAAGGCACACCCTTGGGGAAAGTGACATCCCAGATGTTTTCGGTGAGCCTGAAGACACCACTGAAGTACATTCGGGACTTGATGTGCCTGATTTTCTTCAGTAGTTAGATCTGGTTTGGGCGAGAATCGGCCTATAGGTTTATATTGACTTATCAATGAAACATGAGAAGCCCTCGTGGTCCTATCAGCTAGAAGATGGAAGGAATGCCTGTCTTATCTTTACAACTAAGGAAGACGGGGATTTGTCCACTGATCAAGACCCTTTTCACCTTGCTCGAAGGCAGAGGTCGATTGTTGATGAGAAGTGGACGTATCTGAAACAAGTACACGGTGCGGAAGTTATTCAGATAGAGTCACCAGGTCAGCATCAGGGGAGAACTGGCGATGCTCTTTTCACATGTAATTCTGAAATCCCAATTTCTATCCAAACAGCCGATTGTGCCCCTGTTGCGCTTGTGAGCCCTTTGGGATCTCTTAGCGTAGTACATGCAGGTTGGAAAGGTTTAGTCTTGGGCGTTATTGATAAAGCTGTTAATGCGATGTCTAGAATAGGGAAGAGGCCGACGGTGGCGGTTTTAGGTCCTTGCATATATCCCAGTTCCTACGAGTTTGGTGAGAAGGACATAAAGGTAGTTTCTGATATTTTCGGTGATGGCATCCGCTCAGAAACGGAAGAAGGTAATCTAGCCCTAAACTTACCGAAGACCGTAGAAATTGCTTTAGACCGTAACGGAATTAGCGAGTTGGTTAATTTGGGTGAATGTACCTCGGACTCAACTAAGTTCTGGTCCTATAGGTTGAGAAAAGATCATAATCGTCAGGCAACGGTTGGATGGATTGAATCACGGAAGGATTATGTTGAAAAATCCTATTGATTATCAGTTGGTGGCGGACCGGATAGGGGATATCAGAGAAACTATTTCCTTAAAGTCTTCAAACCCAGTGACTGTAGTGGCAGTAACCAAGGGATTTGGAATTGATGCTGCGAGAGCAGCAGCTCAAGCTGGTGTTTATGACATTGGTGAAAATTATGCACAGGAGATCATAAAAAAAAGAGGTCATCTGGAGAGCCTAGGAGAGGCAGAGGCATACCGGTGGCACTTTATAGGAGCTCTTCAAAGGAATAAAGTCCGGAAAATCTCGAACATCATCTCTATGTGGCAATCAATTGACTCTTTCGCTTTAGGTGATGAGGTCGCAAAACGATGTGAAGGCCCAAAGATCTTAGTTCAGGTAAATATGGCTGGATCGAAGACTCAGGGGGGGGTCCCTGCTGATGAAGTGCCGACTCTTGTGGAAAGGTTCCATGAGTTGGATATTCACGTTGAGGGTCTAATGACGATAGGGGCTAACGGAGATCGAGAAGCAACTTTGATGCACTTTCGAAATTTGAAAGAGCTATCAAATTCTCTTGGACTAACTGAATGCTCCATGGGAATGAGCGATGACTATGATCTGGCTCTTGAAGCGGGGGCAACAATTCTTCGGCTAGGAAGATCAATTTTTGGAAACCGCGATGCTGATTGAACTCAAAGGCTCTATGGTGTTAGGTTATATATGTTGACTTTTGTCAATAGGAGAAGTTGATGACCAGTTTTCTAAAAAAAACCATGCTTTATCTTGGGTTGGGATCTGATGAGGATTTCCAAGAGTGGAGTGAGCCTGCAGGAACCCCTGCAGCCGGTGCTCCACCTGCCCCGCAGACCAGCGGCGTAACTACTGTCCGCCCAATTCCTAAAAGTGAGGACACCGGACAATCACGACTGGCTAATGCAGTAAGGACAATTGCACCACCGAAAGTTTCTAAACCATGCGTAGTCGCTCCAGTTAGGTTTAGTGACGTTAAGGAAATCTCAGAGGCAATTAAACGACGACAGCCAGTGATTGTTAATATCCAGCAGGCAGATCACGAAGTAGCAATTCGAGTCATTGATTTCTGTTCTGGCTTGAAAGTTGGCATTGATGGAGGATTCGTCAAAGCCGGTGACGATGTTTTCCTATTGACTCCTAAAGATGTTGAAGTTTCTGATGAAGAGCGTCAACGACTTGGCGGTTCTGTTTCTGCCTAACTGCCTAATTTGCAAGTATCTCGATGGGTCTAATCCCTGACCAGAACGACTAAAGATAGTATCATTTGGTATGGCTCTTTCTAACCCCACACCAAGTTTTTTAACTCCTGATTTTATCCGTAGCGTGCGATTCACCAGGCTTCGAAGGGGCGGCTATGATATCCAGGAGGTTGACTCATTTCTGAGTAAATTTGCTGAGCTATTGGAATCTGAGAACATTGGAAATCTAAATGGCGAAGTAGATGATAATGAACTTTACGATCCTGAAGGCGCTGCACAACGTCTACTAGCAGCAGCTCAGCGGACAGCAGATTCAGTCACTAAAGAAGCTGTAGCTCGTGCTGAGCAACTTACCGCTTCCGCTGAAGCGCAAGCAGACAACATCAAAAGGGTAGTAGTTGAAGAAGCTCGAAGACTGGCTGAGCAGTCGCAGGCTGACCTTGAGGAAAAGATAGATGAGCTTTACTCCAAACGGAAAGATCTTGAAGACAGATGTGGATTTTTGGAGGGGCAGTTGAATGCAGGAAAGGATCAGCTTCTATCAGTGATCGATGAGATGCGCAAAATTGTTGAAGAGAGCGACTTGGAACTACTAGTTCTCGAAGATGGGATCGAAGAGTTCGGAGAGAACGCCAGCAAGTCTGATCTTGAGCAAATGGCCGATAGAGATGAGCCGCAGAGAGAAAATCAAATGGCCCACCAAGCAGATATTTCCCCAGTTGGTGACATTCACAATATTGGGTCAGAAGACCTAGAGGATCCTATGGATCATACTGAAGAAGAATTGGAAGATGCGATACCTCCAGAATTAAGCCTTGTCCATTCGACAGAAGAACTTGAATCTTGGATTGATGCTGCGGCGGCTGGGGCAGAAGAAGGGATAAACAAGTATTGGCTGGATGATGAGGAAGATCTTGGGCCACCAACTCAGATTTCGCCAGTTGTTCAAGCAGGTGAAGGTGCTTCGGGTGACAGATTTTTTGAAGAACTGCGTGATTCTGACCCCCATGAAAGTGTGCTTGGATTGGTTGATGATGAAACCGATGCCGCCATCTCGTCGTTTCTATCTGACGAAGAATAAAAAAGCGCTGTCAAAGCTATTGGTTAGCGATGGTAATTAAAATAGAAATGCTTTCACCGTCAATAATTCCTTGATGGGTATTCGCTCCATCATCAATAGTTTCAAGATTAATCGAGACTGCCAGAACCTGTTCCGCAATGTAAGGCAAATGAGTTTGTATAGCTTGCTGGATACTGTTTGGGGCGTCAACGCTGACATGAATCCGGTCCGTGACGACTAAATCCTGATTTTTTCTAGCTTCCTGGATTGCTCTTACAGCATCACGAGCACGCCCCTCGTTTATAAGCTCCTCAGTAACCTCTGTATCTAATACAACGACCCCATTGGCTGATGTCAAGGCTCCGGCGGTAATGTCTTCGTTTGCCTCAAGATGGATGGAGAACTCATTTGTTTCTAGAACATGCGCCCCTACTTGTACTCTTTGATTGCTTATCCAATCCCAGTTTCCAGATTTTGCATCTTTGAAAACCTCTTGCACCGTATTTCCTAATCGAGGGCCAAGAATCTTACCGTCGGGTTTTAAAACGAATTTCGCATGATTGGCTATATCATCAGAAAATACAACTGACTTTACGTTCACTTCGTCCTTAATAATCTCGATGTATTCTTCAAGCTCGGAAAGCTCTTCAGCAGCTATGGTGATGCTAGTAAGTGGAAGACGAACCCTTAGACTTGCATCTTCACGTACTCTTAGTGTCGTTGAAACGATATCCCGAACTAAATCCATGGATTCAACAAGATCTGGGTTTGATGGGAGGCTGTTCACGTCAGGCCAGTTTGCCAAATGCACGCTGCTGCTCTCTGTGATCCCTGAGTAGATTTCCTCAGTTGTCATTGGTAAAAAAGGTGCGCATGTCTCGCATAGGACCTTTAGAACAGTGTATAAAGTGTCATAGGCTGCTTGTTTGTCTGTGTCATCATTAGGATTACCCGGTGCCCAAAATCGGTCCCTACTTCTCCTGATGTACCAGTTATTTAAGGCATCTATAAAGGATTTTATTTCCTCTGTTGCTCCTGGAAGGTCGTATTTATCCATGTCTTGAGTAACTCTCTCGACCATAAGACGAGTTTTTGAAAGGATGTACTGGTCCAAAACATTTGAACTGTCCACTTTCCAGTCCGCTTTATAGTGGTCAATGTTGGCATACAGGGTAAAGAAAGAGTACGAATTCCAGATAGGTGTGATTATCTGGCGAACAACGTCGTCTATGCCTTGATCGCTAATCCGAGAGTCACCTCCTCGAACTATATTTGATGACATGAAGTACCACCTGAGAGCATCAGATCCTTGCGTTTCAAAGATCTCCGATGGTTCTGTATAGTTTCGGAGTTTCTTCGATAGTTTCGCCCCATTATCGGCAAGGAGAATCCCATGGCAAATCACATTTTTAAAAGCAGGTTTTTCAAATAGGGCTCCAGCTAAAACATGGAGGGTGTAAAACCAACCGCGAGTCTGGTTGATGTATTCAACTATAAAATCTGCTGGAAAGTGCTCTTCGAACCAATCCTTATTTTCAAAAGGGTAGTGAACCTGAGCGAAAGGCATTGAACCAGATTCAAACCAGCAGTCAAGAACTTCAGGAACTCGGCGCATCATAGATTTACCTGTGGGGTCGTCAGGGTTTGCCCGCACAAGGTTGTCTATGAATGGCCTATGAAGGTTGTCTGGCCTGACACCGAAATCACGTTCTAGCTCATCAAGACTCCCGTACACATCTATTCTTGGGTATTCTGGATTGTCACTTTTCCATACGGGGACGGGTGAGCCCCAGAATCGGTTTCGGCTTATTGACCAGTCGCGGGCACCTTCAAGCCACTTTCCAAAACGTCCATTGCGAACATTTGAGGGAATCCAGTTAATTTCTTGGTTGAGCTCAAGTAGTTTCTCTCGAATGGCAGTTACTTGAACGTACCAGGAAGGCACAGCTTTGTAGATTATAGGAGTGTCTGTTCTCCAGCAGTGCGGATAGTTGTGTTCGTAACTGTCATGGCGAATAAGTTTGCCCTCTTCGCGCAGAGAGCGGATAATGTCAGGGCTTGCATCGAAAACATTTTGACCTTCCCAGTCCTCGACTTCTGTTGTGAAGCACCCAGCATCATCAACTGGGGCAAGGGTTCCAATTTGATTCTCAGCGGCGATTCTCTGGTCATCTTCGCCAAATCCTGGTGCAATGTGCACGACTCCAGTTCCTTCTTCGGTGTCGATGAAATCACCCGAGATGATTTGGAATGCATTTGGATCGAAATCAGTAAAGAAGTTGAAAAGCGGAGTATATTTTCTTCCTATCAGGTCTCTTCCCTGGAGCGTTCCTTTAACTGAAGCTTCTGGAAATTGATCTCTATAGTGTTCGATGGTTTCTGTCCCAAGCACAAAAAGCTGCCCATCATATTCAAGGATCGAATACTCTATGTCATCTCCAACAGCGAGGGCTAGATTGCTCGGAAGTGTCCAGGGTGTTGTAGTCCAAGCCAATATTCTCATGGGCCCTATGTCGTCTGGCTCTTCGCTCAAATTAAACGCCACTGTGATCGCAGGGTCTTGTCTCGGCCTTGTGGCGTCATCGAGTCGAATCTCAAAATTTGAAAGGGGTGTTTCAGCTCCCCAAGAATAGGGCATCACTCTATAAGACTCGTAGATTAGCCCTTTCTCCCACAATTGTTTGAAAGCCCACATTACAGATTCCATGTAGGGAAGATCCATAGTTTTGTAGTCGTTTTCGAAATCAACCCATCGAGCTTGTCGTTGGACTATTTCTTCCCAATCATCGGTGTATTTAAGTACAGATTTTTCACAGTGCTCATTGAAGTTCTGGATGCCGAATTCTGTGATAGCAGCCCTTCCCGATACACCTAGTTGTTTCTCGCTTTCCATTTCTGCGGGTAACCCATGGCAGTCCCACCCAAATCGTCGCTCAACTCTATTACCCCGCATGGTCTGATACCGAGGAATTACATCCTTGACGTATCCTGTTAGAAGATGGCCGTGATGGGGGAGTCCGTTAGCAAATGGGGGCCCGTCATAGAAGACGTACTCGTTATCTTCTGGGCGTTCATCAATTGATGCTTGGAAAGTCTTATTTTGAGACCATCGAGAGAGTACTGATTTTTCGATGTTCGGTAAATCTGGCTTGGGGCCAACATTTGGATATGGGGTATCGGAGGGCATGTCGCTCATGGCTTTTTCATATATGGATATTCATAGAGGTTACTCTTGAATTTGGCGATCGTATGCCTTTAGATCGGGCAAAACACTTACTTTTTATAAGAAATTGGCTTGACTTTATAAATATCAGCATTGTTTTGGTAACTAGCCGATAAACTCCACCCCCAAACCCATAGGTTATTTGAACTTATCAGTCAGTCTGGGAAGAGAGTATGGCTACACAAAAGAAGAAGGCTCCGGCAAAGAAGAAGGCCCCAGCAAAGAAGAAGGCTCCGGCAAAGAAGAAGGCTCCGGCAAAGAAGAAGGCTCCGCCAGTAAGCGTTTGAGTGCCTACCCGAATTGTATCCCCAACAGCAAAGAAGGCCCCAGCAAAGAAGGCCCCAGCAAAGAAGGCCCCAGCAAAGAAGGCTCCGGCAAAGAAGGCTCCGGCAAAGAAGAAAAACCCGTTTGACAAAAAGTTTCTTGATGCACAAAAGGCGTTATTGCTGGAAGAGAGGGGAAGGTATGTGCGCTCTGCAGAGTCCCTTCGTGCAGAAGCTGATGCCCTTATAGAAGGACGAGAACCTGGAGATGTGCAATTCGATGAGGAAGGGGGAGAGGGCGATACTCTGGCTGTCGAAAGAGAGAGGGATTTGGCTCTTAGCGCTCATGCTCAGGCGGCAGTTGAAGAGATAGATCAAGCGTTGGAGCGCATGAAAGCAGGAACATACGGGGTATGCGTAGTCTCTGGTAAGAACATTCCTAAAGAGCGACTCAGGGCTATCCCATGGGCAGCTGAACGCGTCGAGTACAAGACGGGTGGTTTCCTTAGGAGGTAGACTAGGACTGATGCTATAAAAGTTATGGCATTCGCATAAATGGCCATAAAGACTATCTTCTGTGAAAACTGTGTCTAAAAGTGAGATGGTGAAACCACCTTCAAGGCGTTATCTAGCACTTGCTTCACTTCTTATTGTCGTTTTGGATCAAGTCACAAAAATACTGGCTGTTGAGAAATTAGAAGGACGAGAGCCTGTTGAATTGTTTTGGACTCTCCAACTCAATACAACTCGAAATAAAGGCGCTTCTTTCTCTCTCGGCACAGAATATACATCTCTCTTAGCGGTTGTTGCTTTGGTTGCAGCGATAGGAATCGTCTACTTCTCACGGACAGCGAGAAGTCCGTTGGAATTATCCTTGTTTGGCGTAGTGCTAGGTGGGGTATTAGGGAATGTTGGTGATCGAATTTTCCGAAGCTCAAACGGATTTTTAAATGGCGGGGTAGTTGATTTTATTGACTTTCAATGGTGGCCGATCTTTAACGTTGCTGACATGGCCCTAGTGGTAGGGCTTCCATCATTGGTAATTCTGATGTTAAGGGACGGGCGAGAAAGTGAGTGAAGATGATGTTGCCCTAAGAGAATCTGTTCCAGACTCTCTTGCTGGAGAGAGAGTGGATAGAGTCGTGTCATTTATTACCGGAGCTAGCCGATCAGTAGTCGCACAGTCCATTCGAGATGGCGAAATTCTCTGCAACGATCTCATAGTGAGGAAAGGATCTCAGAAAGTTGCTTCTGGTGATGTAATCGTTGTTAGGTCATCACTATTAGATTTGCCGCTGGGAATTGAGCCGGACTCCACAATTAATGTCCCTATCATCCATGAGGATCATGACTTTATTGTGGTTGATAAGCCTTCAGGTTTAGTTGTCCATCCGGCACCAAGTCAAAGACAAGGGACGTTAGTTAATGGCTTGTTGTCCCTATATCCAGAGATCGCTTCAGTTGGAGACAACCAGCGCCCTGGGATTGTCCATCGCCTAGATAAAGGAACGTCAGGGCTTCTCGTAGTAGCACTTTCTCCTGAAGGCTATCTTGGGTTGATCCAACAGCTTCAAGAGAGGGCTATCAAGAGGGTTTATACAGCGCTGATTCTTGGCGCCTTGGAGTCAGACAAAGGTGTTATTGAAGCCCCATTGGGAAGAGATCCAAAAAATCCGACTCGGAGGGCTGTAGTGGCAGATGGAAAAGAAGCAAGAACTCGATACAAGATTCTTGAAAGATATGCGGATCCCGAAGAATGCTGTTTGGCGAGATGTGAACTTGAAACTGGAAGAACACACCAGATTAGGGCACACTTCTCTGCTATCGGTCACCCTATAGTTGGTGATAGTCATTACGGAGGTTCAAGCATTTCCTTTGACCTGGAGCGCCCATTCCTCCATTCTTCACTCATGGCTTTCGAACATCCGATTACCAGAGAAAGTTTGAGCTTTTCCTCTCAGGTTCCTAAAGAACTTTCGACCATATTGGATAAGGTTCAATAATGGAGAGAATATTTGCGCCGGATTATTCAGGTGCCTGCGTAAATAATATAGTTCCGGCGCTACTTCAACATAGACAAATTGGCGAAGGGTGGATTCCAGACGAAGTTTTGTCATCTAAGCAAGTAGTTCTACTTGTAATCGACGGTTTAGGCTACAACCAATATCACCGCCATAGGCACCTTCTTCCATCTTTAATGGATTTCAGTGACCATGCTATTAGTACTGTTTTTCCTACAACCACGGCAACGGCGCTCACATCGATTACTACTGGGACCACACCAGGCGAGCATGGAGTAGTTGGGTATAAAATTCGGGTAGGCACTCAAACGCTTAATGCCTTACGATGGACAACTAAGGCTGGCCCAGCACTCCAAGAGCTTGACCCGAGCCAATTTCAGCCTATTGTTCCTTTCACTGGAAAATCTCCAACTGTCATTTCTCCAGCTTCTTTTGTAGATAGCGGATTCACACATGCTCACCTTCGGCATAGCAACTATGCCGGTTACTGGATGGCTAGTTCAATAGCGACTGAAGTGTCCGAAGCACTTCAAAGGGGAGAGCCATTTGTTTACGCATACTATGACGGATTAGACATGATCGGCCATCTCAAGGGCTTAGGGTCACATTATCAAGCTGAACTTGGGCTAATCGATCATATTGTAAGCTCCGTATTAGATGTATTACCAAGAGACTCTTCACTTCTGATCACGGCAGACCATGGAATGGTTAATACAGGAAATAATCTGACTGAGATCAGTAAAGATGTTCTAAATGGCGTAATAGGAATTTCTGGAGAAGCGCGTTTTGTTTGGTTTCACGTAAACGAAAACCAGATTAATGACGTGGCGACATCTGCTCTTGAAGCCCATGGGGATATAGCTTGGGTCTTCACATGCCAAGAGCTATTAGACCGAGGGTGGTTTGGCAAAGATGTTTCCGATATAGCCAAAGCAAGATTAGGACAAGTTGCTCTAGTGGTTCATGAGGACACTGCTTTAGTCCCAGATGTAAAAACTGCCCCGATGCTTATCGCTCGTCATGGATCAGTAACTGATGAAGAGCGAACTGTTCCACTCCTTTCCATAAAGATTTCATAGTATTTCATCAGTAGCTAAACGGAGATATCATAAAGATATGAATGAAAATCCTGAACATGTTTCTGTCGAAGAAACCGAACTCCTTGAAACAGAAAGAGATGATGCTCCCGAAGGGGAATTTATTGAGCAGCCCGCAAAAGTTATGCGAGTTGGATCCATGCTGAGGCAATTACTCGATGAGCTCAAAGAAGTCACCCTCGATGAAGGAAGCAGAGACAGGATGAGGGAAATCTATGATACTTCTGTTAAAGAGCTCGGATCTGCGCTCTCTCCCGATCTTAGCGACGAATTAAATCGCATCACCTTACCATTTGGGGATGAAGAAACTCCCAGTGAAGCAGAACTAAGAGTCGCTCAAGCGCAACTTGTTGGATGGCTTGAAGGTTTGATTCAGGGGATTCAAGCTACCCTCTTCGCACAGCAAATGGCAGCCCAACAACAACTCGCGAATATGCGATCTGGTGGTGCCTTGTTAGCTGGATCTCCTAGCGCGAACCCTGAGGGTGCAGATCAAGATGGGGATTCTGAAAATCGTCCCGGAACTTATCTATAACCGTTGGCGTAAACGACTTAACTGCGCTAGAAAGAACATTGAATAACAGAAATGTAATTTGTTATTAAATGTCTGACTTTTAGTTGAAGCAGCATAGTTAAAAGGTAAGTGATAGGCGTGACGAAGTCCTTCACCCATCTACATGTTCATACAGAGTATTCGATGCTGGATGGTGCTTCGCGCTTGGAAGAACTTGTTGATGCAGCCGTACAAGATAATCAAAAGGCGCTTGGAATTACTGATCACGGAAATATGTATGGCGTGTTGCCTTTTTACAGAACATGCATCGATAAAGGAGTAAAGCCAATTATCGGTACCGAAGCTTATATGGCCTATGAATCTCGACATGAACGCCCAAGACGGGGGAAAGGCGGAGTAGATGATTCCGGAGGAAATACAGATGAAGGGCGGAAACTTTATTATCACCTGACGCTCCTCGCAGAAAATAACACTGGTTACAAAAATCTGATTCAACTAGCAAGCCGAGCTTTTATGGAGGGTTATTACTATAAGCCCAGAATTGATTGGGAGGTTCTCAATGATCACAACGAAGGGGTTATAGCTACTACTGGCTGTTTAGGCGGACAGGTATTGCAGGCACTTCTTCGAGATGACGAGGAAGAAGCCTATGAGCGAGCAGGCAGGCTACAAGAAATATTTGGACGCGATAACTTGTTTGTGGAGCTTCAAGACCATGGGATACCGGAGCAGAAAAGAACTAATCCAGCTTTGGTTCGCATAGCGGAGAAATTGGGAGCTCCGCTGCTTGCAACAAATGATTGCCACTACACGCATCAGCATGACCATATTGCCCACGATGCTCTGCTCTGTGTGCAAACTGGGTCGCTGATTAGCGATACAGATAGATTGAAATTTCATGGAGATCACCACTACCTAAAAAGCTCTGCAGAAATGAGGCATGTATTTGGCTCAGTAGAAGTTGCTTGTGATAACACTTTATGGATTGCTGAACGGGCGAACGTCGAAATTGAATTTGGGAACCCTCTTCTCCCTGATTTTCCGCTGCCGGACGGGTTCGCTGACGAAGACGAATACCTCCAGTATTTAACTCTCAAAGGAGCGAAAGATCGATGGGGAGAGAACCTTCCTGCTGAAATTTCTGACCGATTAACCTATGAACTAAGGGTCATTAGTGACATGGGATTCTCAGCGTATTTTCTCATCACTTGGGACCTTATTAGGTACGCGCGTGAAAATAATATCAGGGTCGGCCCAGGTCGAGGTTCGGCTGCTGGCTGTGCTGTCGCATACTCTCTATTTATCACGGACCTAGATCCAATAAAGTATGATCTACTATTCGAAAGGTTCTTGAACCCATCGAGAATATCTATGCCGGACATCGATATGGATTTTGACTCAAGGTATAGAGACCAAATGATCAGTTATGTGGCTCAACAATATGGGAGAGATCACGTGGCTCAGATTATTACGTTTTCTCAAATCAAGGCACGAGCTGCGGTTCGAGATGCTGCTCGCGTTCTCGATAAGCCATATGCTCTTGGTGACAGAATCGCAAAAGCAATTCCTCCCAATGTCATGGGAAGAGATACCCCGCTACATGCCTGCCTCCAAAAAGATGAGAAATATCTAGACGGCTTCAAATCCGCAGCCGAACTTCGTGACATGGTCAATGCAGACCCAGAAGTAAAGGAAGTAGTCGACGTTGCTTTAGGGCTTGAAGGCCTTAGGCGTCAAGATTCAGTCCATGCTGCCGGAGTGGTGATTACAAAAGAACCTCTAACAGAGTATCTTCCTATCCAGCGAAAACCGGAAAAAGGAAAAGACATTGAAGAAGCGCCTGTAGTCACGCAATATGAAATGCAAGCAGTCGAAGACCTCGGTCTTCTTAAAATGGATTTCCTTGGTTTACGCAATCTAGACGTCATAAGTGACACGCTTGAGCTGATCAAATCAACGACTGGGGAAGACCTCGATATTGATGCAGTCCCATTAGACGATGAAAAGACATACAAGATGCTTGCCGCTGGAAATTCAATTGGCGTCTTCCAGCTTGAATCACCACCCATGCGAGCATTGATGCGTTCGCTTGCTCCGACAGAATTTGAAGATGTTGCCGCGCTCGTGGCCCTCTACAGGCCCGGTCCCATGGCAGCTAACATGCATAATGATTACGCTGACCGGAAAAATGGGCGCCTGCCTATCCAATATTTTCACCCTGATGCTGAAGAATTACTGGCTGATACCTATGGGTTAATGATCTATCAAGAGAGCGTAATGCGGGTAGCTCAGAAATTCGCAGGCTATTCACTGGCTGACGCTGATTCGCTCCGAAAGGCGATGGGTAAAAAAATCCGCGAAGCGATGGAAAAAGAGCGTGAACGTTTTGTTACTGGAATGGTTGAAAATGGCTACGACAGAAATCTTGGAACTGAAGTTTTCGCCACTATTTCACAGTTTGCAGACTATGCATTCAATAAAAGTCATAGCTATGGCTACGGCTTAATTGCGTATCAGACAGCGTTTTTAAAGGTCAACTACCCAATGCAATATATGTCTGCGCTTCTAACCAGTGTTAAAAAAGATAAAGACAAACCAGCTGTCTATCTTAACGAATGCCGGATGATGGGTATCGATGTTGTCGTGCCAGATGTCAATAGGGCAGAAATGAACTATTTCCCTGAGCTTCGATCTGATGATGGGAAAGGAAGCATCGTCTTTGGCCTTTCAGCTATACGAAATGTAGGCGAAGGTCTTGTGAAGCTCCTACTTGAAGAACGAAATAGTAACGGACCCTTCGAAAGTTTTTATGACTTCTGTGAAAGAGTTGATATGCAGGTCCTGAATAGACGTGCATTGGAGGCACTCATAAAAGGCGGTGCCTTCGATGGGCTCGGCCATACGAGGCAAGGTCTACTTGGAGTATATGAGCGAATCGTCGAACAAGTAGTAGGTCGAAGACGTGAACGTGATATGGGTGTCATGACCCTATTTGATGCTCCAGAGGAATCAGAAACCATATTTGATGAGAAGATAGAAATTCCAGAAATTGAATTTGAGAAATCTCAACGTCTCGCATACGAAAAGGAAATGCTAGGCAGGTACATCTCGGAACATCCACTTGGCGGCTACGAACAGGTCTTAAGAAGAAAATGCGACTTTACCTCCTCATCAGGGAGCTCCTTTGAAGAAGGAAAGATTGTCAATGCAGGAGGGGTGGTGACCGATCTTCAAAAGAAGTGGACTCGCCGAGGAGAACTGATGGCAAGCTTTACTCTTGAGGACCTTGAGGGGACAGTCGAGGTTATCGTATTTACAAAAGCCATGGCAGAGATTGGCCATAAGATCAATGAAGATCAGCCAATACTTCTAACCGGACGCATCGATAAACGCGATGATAATATCAAACTCATTTGCCTTGATATTAATCAGCTTGAAACAGATTCAAACTCAGCTTTGACATCCTTAGAAATCCGAGTTCCATCTGCAGGAGTAACCGGAAAGCATCTTGAACACTTGTCCGATCTGCTGAAAGGTCACGACGGGGATTGTGATGTATATCTTCACCTAGGCGACAAAAAAATCTGGTTGGGACCAGAGTTCCGAGTAGAGCCCCATTCGGGTTTACTAGGCGAGATACGTGTTCTCCTCGGAGCTGAATCAATTCAGTAGATCTCAAGTTGCATAAAAACCCAAATCAGGCTGAAATAGAACTTGAGGTTGATTGGTAGTGCCCTTGCGGAGAATTATGGCATTCGAAATAGAAACAAAGGATTGCACAGCAGTAACAGATGCTGAGCTGGGTGAGTTAGAAGCGATTGCTGCAGAATCGCCCTGTGATTTTTCAATGGGTCTACTCTCAAAGCAGGCCGAAGAATGGGTTCTACTCACTACAGCTCGAGAAAACGATAAATTACGTGGTTATGTTTTCTACACGTTAGAACGAATAGGTGGAACGCCCGCTGTAGTCATGGGATTGGCCTCTATTGAACGGACCAACAAGCGGTCGACAACTCTACGATCTCTAATGTCCGAAATCTACCATAGGGCTTTAATGGCCTTTCCTGATGAAGACGTAGTGTTTGGGACTCAACTAATAAACCCAGGCGCATTTGAAATCTTCAGCGATTTGGAAGATGAGCTTCCAAGGCCTGGGCACAAGGTTTCTGGGGAAGAGAGAGCTTGGGGAACAAGATTCGCAAAGCGACTTGGAGTCTCCTCACTTGCATATGACGACCGGACGTTCATTGCTCTAGGCGATGGTTCCACTCCTCGAATTTTCGACTACGAAAGTCTCAAAGAAGACAAAGTTAGCAAAGACGTTCAAGATCTTTTGAAAGCAGTTCAAGTCGAGAATGGCGATACGTTGATTGCACTCGCCTGGGCGATGGCAGAGCGCTTAGAGAAACTTGGCCGATAACTATTTTCAAGACTTTTCGAACTTTCCTCAACTTGTGAGAGGTCGAAGAATGTCTCGGAGTTTCACTGATCAGAAAATCGATACAGAACTTGTTGATGAGTTGGTAAGTTTGGCTCGGTTTGCTCCGAGAGCTGGAAACACTCAAGGAATTGAGTTCTTACTCTTAGAAGAAAGTGACATAGGGGAGTATTGGGAAACCACCTTTGACACTAAAAATCGAGATAGCTTTCCCTGGCCAAACCTGTTCAACGCCCCAGTTCTTATATTGGTTTGGGTGGATCCTGAGCGTTATATCGAACGGTACTCGGAGGATGACAAGAAAACAAGTGGGCTTGGCGGCCATGTTTCAGCATGGAAAACCCCATATTGGTGGGTAGATGGGGGGATGGCAGCAATGACCATTCTTTTGGGGGCTGAGGCGAGAGGCCTAGGGGCCTTATTTTTCGGGCTTTTTGACCACGAAGATAATGTTAAAGCCAAGTTCGAGGTTCCAAAGAGATTTAAATCTATTGGCGCCATTGCCCTAGGGTACGCGGACAATCAGCAGAGAAGAAGCAAGTCTGTAGACCGCCCGAAGAGGGGATTTGAAGAGGTGGTTCATCGCGGCAGTTGGGCCACTTGATTACCAAACATAAAAACGCGCTAAGATCAGATAGAGCAAATGGAGATTTGATGAACGAATCAGACAACACAGCATTAATAAAGCAGATTCCTTTCGTTGACTATCTTGTTCTAGGAGAGGAACCGTACCTCATG
>CACFFD010000025.1 GCA_902565595.1 Actinomycetota bacterium | reverse complement strand
GACTTGTTCAGAGACTTGTAATTCGTGCTTTCCGGGTGTAGCTGAAAGGAATACGATCTGATTTAAGCGCTCCATAATTTCATTAAATCGAAGAGGGCGATTATCTGCAGCTGATGGAAGACGAAATCCATGTTCAATAAGAGTTTCTTTTCGACTCCGATCACCGGCATATTGTCCATGAAGCTGCGGAACTGCTACATGAGATTCATCCACCACACATAGAAAATCATCGGGGAAATAATCAAGCAGGGTATACGGAGGGTCACCATGTTGGCGCCCATCAATGTGCATCGAATAATTTTCAATACCACTGCAGAATCCAACCTCGCCCATCATTTCAAGATCATGTTCTGTTCGCATGCGAAGCCGTTGCGCTTCAAGCAGTTGATCATTTGCAGTAAACTTTTGCAATTGCGACTGTAGCTCTTCTTCAATCCCACCAATAGCTCTCTTGAGACGTTCAGCGCTAGCAGCGTAATGGGTTGCAGGAAAGATGATGATTTCATCTACTTCGGAGACCTTTTCTCCTGTCAGAGGATCAATAAATCTAATCCGGTCTACAGAATCCCCGAAGAATTCTATTCTTACTACATTCTCTTCATAAGCAGGATGGATTTCAATTGAATCTCCCCGCACCCGAAAGTTTCCTCGAACAAGGTTTACATCATTGCGGTCATATTGCATACCTATCAACTGTTGGAGGACGTCTCGCTGGTCATATTCTTCGCCAGACCTAACCACGAGGAGTTGCGTCATATATTCCTGTGGAGACCCAAGTCCGTAGATGCAAGAAACTGACGCAACGATAATGGTGTCCCTACGCGTTAAGAGCGCCGATGTTGATGCATGCCTCAGCCTGTCTATTTCATCATTCACTGATGAATCTTTTTCTATGTACGTATCGCTTGCCGGCATATAGGCTTCAGGTTGGTAGTAGTCGTAGTAACTAACGAAGTACTCGACGCGATTATTGGGAAAAAATTCTCTAAGTTCATTTGCGAGTTGGGCAGCTAGCGACTTGTTCGGAGCTATTACCAAAGTTGGGCGTTGTGTTTTTTCTATAGTCCAAGCGATTGTGGCGCTTTTTCCAGATCCTGTGATTCCTAAAAGCGTCTGGCATCGTTTCCCTTCTATAATGCCATCCGATAATTTTTGTATCGCCTGCGGTTGATCTCCAGCGGGGTTAAAGTCTGCCTCGACTTTAAATGGAACTCCAGATGAACGTTCGACCATTACTGGATCATAGCCAAATCATTCTTCGGAAACGAGTGAAGTCATCCAGGACCAGCACTCCTCTATTTGAGATTCAAGCAATGCATTATCTCCATTATTATCGATCACGAAATCTGCGAATTTAAGTCGTTGATCTCGACTAGCTTGCTTATCGATTCTTGCCCATGCGTCATCGTCTCTGAAACCTCTAAATTCGACTAGTCGGGACACAGCAGTTTTTTCATCGCAATCAACAACGATTTTCCCCACAAACTCTTCATATTCTTTTCGAGCAAGATTACCTTCCGGAGTTACCAACAGCGGAATGTCTATTAGAACAATATGACCTTGGCGAACAAAAGCATCTCTTCTTTTTTTCATCTCTTCACCTACGGCTGGATGAACAATGCTGTTTAGCCTTTCGAGCTCCTCAGGGTCAGAAAAAGCTATATCGGCAAGCTTCTGTCGATCTAGTTCCCCATCCTTAGTGACAATTACGTCTCCAAATGCCTGGACAAGATTGACGAATATTTCGCCGTCAGGTTGTTGCAAATCTCGAACTACCTCATCAGCGTCGACCAATTTCGCTCCCTTTGTCTCTAGGGCAGCTGCAACAGTTGACTTCCCTGAGCCGATGCCTCCAGTTATCGCAAACTCAGCCATTTGCAGCTTGGGGAGTTACTCTGGTAACTCTTCTGCGTCTTCAACGCCAGCGTCACCTATAAGTCGGGCTTGCTCGCTTTGCTCATACGCAGACCACGCCTCATCAAGTTCGGCGGCAGCTTCAGGATCTAATTCGATAGCTGTACCGATGTAATTTCCTTCGGTGTCGTAGTTCTGCTCTCCGAAGTGCTCTTGGTACTCTTCTGCCACGACACCTCCCTCGGCAGCTTGCTTGACTGAAAGACTTATCCTTCTTCTTTCAAGGTCTATCTCGATGATTTTGACCCATAGTTCTTCTCCTGGAGTAACCACTTGTTCTGGAAGCTCAACATGATGCTCAGACATTTCTGAGATGTGAACCAGGCCCTCAATGTTGTCTCCTACTTGAACAAAGCTACCGAACGGCACTAGCTTAGTCACCCGTCCATAGACAAGTTCACCCACACGATGACTGTCGGCAAATTCTTTCCATGGGTCCTTCTGCGTTGCTTTTAGCGATAGGCTTATGCGCTCACGGTCAAGGTCCACTTCGAGAACTTCGACGTCAACTTCATCTCCGATAGTCACAACTGCCGATGGGTGATCCACATGCTGCCAAGAGAGCTCTGATACATGGATGAGCCCATCCATTCCGCCTAGATCAACAAATGCACCAAAGTTCACGACCGAGGAGATAACGCCTTTTCGTCGCTCCCCTGGTTTGAGCAGGTCCAAGAACTCTTCACGCTGTTCTTTTTGTGTCTCTTCAAGGAAAGCCCTACGAGACAGTACAACGTTATTTCGATTTTTATCTAATTCAATTATTTTTGCTTCGAGCTCCATTCCGATATAGGGCTGAAGATCTCTCACTCTTCGAAGTTCTACTAAGGATGCTGGGAGAAAACCTCTTAAGCCGATATCGACTATTAACCCGCCTTTGACCACTTCAATAACGAGCCCCTTAACCATACCATCGGCCTCTTTGACTTTTTGGACGTCACCCCATGCTTTTTCATACTGAGCCCTTTTCTTCGAAAGGATCAGGCGACCTTCCTTGTCTTCTTTCTGGATAACTAGGGCTTCGAGCTGATCCCCCAATGAAACTAGCTCACTTGGAGGCACATCATTTCGAATCGATAGCTCTTTTCTAGGGATAACTCCTTCTGATTTAAATCCAATATCTAACAGAACTTCCTCTCTGTCGATTTTGACTACGCTGCCAGCTACAAGCTGACCATCTTCAACTTGGACCATGGACGCCTCAAAGGCGTCATCTAAAGTTTGGCTTCCTAAGTCATTAACCGCTATTTCTCGCGGAGTGTAGTCTTCTGGCAATATGTTGGTTTCTGTGTTTGTATCGGACATTGGGATGTTTCTCTAGACAATAAGGACAATCCGCCTGAGCGGCTAGCAGGAATTTCTGCAGTTTGAAGCTGGAAACCAGCTACTAATTCAGGCTATCAGTAGCTATTCCAGTGGCAACCACGTTGGAAGCAGAAAGAGGGATTTATCTTTGAGCTATTAAGAGTATCTCTGGGTCATCAATGGTCAATGGTCCCGCCCGATATTTCCCAGGAGACACAGAATACATCGAACGTAGCGTTAACCCAGCTTTCTCTATCAGGAGACGCAGCTCACGCGGAGTAAAACAACTGGTCAGCAGTTCCCTTTCAACCTCCTCTCCATCTTGATTCCGGACCCTGGTTATCTCGCTATTTACCCCTTGCGCAGGGGAAAAAGTATCTCTCTCTTCAAGGTACCGCACTTGAAAATATGATGAGAACGCCGTCAGGGCTATCTTCCCTCCGGAATTTAGTGCATCTGCCATCCTCCCAAGAATTACCCCATCTTGATCCTGAGAGGTGATGGCAGCATTAGGGTCACCAGCTAGACCAAATGCCCCTTGGCACAATGAAATGACAGCATCGTATTCGTTGAAAAACGTCATTTCTCTAGCGTCGACCCGTTCAAAGGTTGCTCCTTTAGGTGCTCGCTCATTTGCAATATCAATGAATGCTTGACTGATGTCAATCCCATGAACCTTTATTCCAAGCTCAGCAAGATAATGTGAGTGCCGTCCTGGCCCACATCCAACATCAAGGAGTTTCATTCCAGCTTTAAGGTTGAGTTCTGAAACAAGGAATTCTACTTCCTGTTTGGTTCCTTTAGTGAAAGAATAGTTAAGATATGCCTCCCCCATATGGTCAGCGAGTCCTTCAAACCAATGATTATTCATGTCTGACAATCAGTCATGAGATTTTACACTATTTCGCATCAGCCCAACTTTGGCCGGAACTGATATTGACCTCCAGAGGCACTAGAAGGTCAAAGGCTGCGCTCATTATCTCAATGGTTATAGCCTGAACTTTTGAAAGCTCCTTTGTTGGGCATTCCAGAATAACTTCATCATGGACTTGAAGAACGATCCTGCTCTTTAATCGCTCCTCCATGATTCTCTTATCTAGATTTACTAAAGCCACTTTGAAAATATCTGCCGCTAAGCCTTGAATGCCGGCATTCATTGCTTGACGCTCAGCGGCTTGACGTATCCTGAAGTTGTCTGAAGTTAACTCTGGAATACGGCGACGCCGGCCGAACAATGTCTCCGTATATCCTTTATCTCTAGCTTCTTGAACAGTTTCTTCCATGTAACTCTTCACAGAAGGGAATGCCGCGAAATAGGCGTCTAGTATCCCTGATGCTTCTTTGTTAGAAATTCCCAAGCGCTGTGCTAGACCATAGGCTTCCATCCCATATGCAAGGCCGTAGCTAACCATTTTGGCCTTTGATCTCTGCCCACTCGTTACCTCATCTTGGGCTACTCCAAAAATCTGTGACGCTGTCGCTGTATGAATGTCCCGACCTTCAGTAAAAGCACTTATTAGGCCAGTGTCTTCAGCCAAGTGGGCTATGCAGCGAAGTTCTATTTGGTTGTAGTCAGCAACGATGAGACCCCAGTCTTTAGGTGCTACGAAAACTTCACGGAAAACTCTGCCTCGTTCTGTCCGAACAGGAACGTTATGCAAATTAGGCGCGTCTGAACTCAATCTTCCTGTCCTCGCTACTGTCTGATTGAAAGTTGCTCGTATACGATTTCCCTCACCCACTTCGTTTAGCAGCCCCTCTCCATAAGTGGAGCGGAGTTTCTCAACCTCTCTATATTCCATTAGAGATTCGATTATCGGGTGGTCTCCTCTCATTTTCTCTAAAGTTTGTGCATCAGTGCTGTAACCAGTCTTTGTTTTCTTCACAGGGGTTAACCCGAGATTCTCAAATAAAATAACTTGGAGCTGCTTGGTTGAATTCACATTAAATTCTTCACCCGCCAGGTCGTGAATGACTTTTTTCAGCTGGTCTGTCTGGGCGACCAGTTCGTCTCTTAAGGTAGTCAATCTATCCACATCAACACCTATCCCAATGTGCTCCATCCTGGCCAACACTCCGATGAGGGGAAGCTCAATTGTCTGGTTCAAACCAGACAACCCCTGTTTCTCCAGAGCTTCCGACAGCGGTTGACAAAGCATGCCGCAAAGTATTCCTTCTTCCGCAGCAGACTGCCACGGAAGAGAGGACGACCCTGACAGATCTAGCTGGCCATCGGATATCTCTTCTGAGGCTGCGAATGCGACATCAGCATATCTTGAGGCCAACTCATTAACGGAATATGATGCTTCAGCTGGGTTGATAAGATACGCAGCTATTTGAGTGTCGAGATGAATATCGTTTACGAAGATCTCTTGGTCCAACAGTTCACGGATCAAGGCCTTAATGTTATGCCCAACAACGCCTTTACTCCTATCAAATAAGCTCTGAAGAGCAGAACTAACTTCCTCTTCAGTAAGTAGTTGCATCGAGATTGCAACGACTTCTCCCCCTTCCAGATCCTGAACTATGCAGATTCCATCGAGGACCTGCACGCTTTTACCCGCAGCCCAAATTCCTGAAATGAGTACCTGTTCCTCAGGAATGCTTGATATCGCCTCTAGAGTCTCTTCCACAGATTCCGGTGTATTAACCTCAATGCTTGGCAAGATGCTCAGAGAGCTGGCCTCTCCTAGATCGATATTAAATACCTCCGATAGGCGAGTAAAAACTGTTCGCAGCTCCAAAGATTCAAAGAATCGAGTTACTTCTCCGTGATCGACTGGATTAAGCAACAGATCCTTAACAGTGATCGGTAGTTCCACGTCTCGAATAAGTTCCATTACTTCTACATTCTGACGAACTGTATTTTCGCACTTTTCAAGATTGTCTCGAAGTTTTGGTTTCTGGTCTTCAAGTGACCCGTAAATACCGTCTAGCGTCTGGTAGGCATTAACTAATTTTGCAGCCGTTTTTTCTCCAACTCCTGGAACGCCAGGTAAGTTGTCGGACTTGTCCCCTCGTAATGCTGCGTAGAGGACATAATCTTTTGGATATACCCCTGTCCGCTCCCATATTCCATCTTCGTCATAGAGGACATAATCGGAAACTCCTCGTCTGTTATAGAGAACTCGAATATACGGATCCTCTACTAGTTGGTAACTGTCTCTGTCGCCTGTAACCACAATAACTTGAACAGAGCTATCTCGAGACTGCGTAGCCAACGTCGCTAGAATGTCATCCGCCTCAAATCCTTCTTTATCTACTACTTGAATTCCCAAAGCAGGCAGGATCTCTTTGACCAATGCAAGCTGCTCATATAAGTCATCGGGAGCTTTTTCGCGACCAGCCTTATAGGTTGGGATTTTTTCATGGCGAAATGTAGGGGAAGGAAGATCAAACGCTACGGCTATACCTTCTGGCTCTTGATCTTTTATTAAATTGATAAGCATCGTAGAGAATCCATGGATAGCTCCGGTCGCTTGCCCAGCTGATGTTCGCATATCTGCTTCTCGTAAAGCAAAATAGGCTCGATATACAAGGGAGTTGCCATCTATTAGCAGAACCTTTTCCATCTCTAGAACTTAGCCACTTGATGAGCCCTGTGATGGCATTACTCGGAATTGTCCTTTCGAGGACTTCTCGAACTTAGTTCCGTTCAGAAATCTGATCCAGTAATTTGTTTTGCAAGTTCTCGATCTTTGAGATTTCGATTTCAAGTTCAAGCAAGTGTCGACGCATTGATTCAGCATGTTTTCTGGCTTCTCGATATTCCTTATCTGCGATCGGAGTTTCGGAAACGAGCGAGCGAATACGAGCATCTTCTGCTTCATTATCTAGGTGCGATAGTTGCTCTTCGGTTACTTGACGATCAACCTGTAACCGCTTTAATTGGTTGCTCGTATCTACAAGACGGCTTTGGAGCATTTTATTTCCCACACGAATATCTTAATTGACAAAATCGAAATCTTGATGGGTATGCGGTGCTGATCACAAAAGAGAGTGCCCGGGGCGGGACTTGAACCCGCACTCCCCGAAGAGAAGGGGATTTTGAATCCCCCGCGTCTGCCAATTCCGCCACCCGGGCAGGTTTTAACACAGTAGTGCGTCGATAAGCGTACCGTACTCCTACAAAAACAGGTATAAAAGTAGATTATTTGTTTGATACGGCATTTAAGTGCTAAATATCCATATACGAAAGGCAAACTCTATCAATCGCTATTCTGGCCTGTCTAGTGTTCTACTCTTAAGGCAGCGAGGCTTAAACGATGTTAATAAAACTCAAAGAACAATTCCGAAAAGTTCGTAAACCCGTTAAGAGCGTGGCTATTGTTGTAGCACTGACTGAAGCGTTAAAGACGGAGCCTATGCAATGATCGTTTTCACCTACCCGGGCCAGGGATCGCAAAAAACAGGCATGGGTGCGGAATGGCTCGATCACCCTTCCTGGGAGTTAGTTACCGAAGCAGCTGATTTAACTGGAAGAGATCTAAATGCTCTACTTCTTGAAGCCGGAGATGAGGAATTAACACAGACCCGGAATGCCCAATTATCTACATTCCTTGTCTCTATGGTGGTTTTTGATGCTGTCCAGCGGACCGGCGTAGATGCTGCTGCCCATGCTGGCCACAGCCTAGGTGAATATTCAGCACTAACAGCATCTGGATCTCTTGATTTCGAAGATGCTGTATTGCTCGTCTCCGAACGAGGGGAAGCCATGCAAGTATGCGCAGAAACCCACGAAGGGACAATGGCAGCCATACTCGGTTTGGACGACGACCTAGTAGAAAGCGCCTGCCACCGGGTCGACGATGACGTCTGGGTTGCAAACTTCAATGCCCCAGGTCAAGTGGTGATAGCTGGTTCCCCATCGGGTGTCGAGGCGGCGTCAGTCGTTGCTAAGGACATTGGCGCAAAACGCGCTATGCGACTCCCAGTTTCCGGAGCGTTCCATACCCCGTTCATGGAGCCGGCTAGAGACCGACTGAGAAAAGCTATCGACAGGACAGACTTTAGAGCCCCTGATCGGCCCGTATATGCAAATGTGGACGCTCTAGGCCATGAAGATGAAAACGACTGGCCTGCATTGCTTTCTTCTCAACTGACTAGCCCTGTTCGTTGGAGGCAAACTCTCCATCAGCTTGAAGGGGCTGGCTTTACAACTTTCGTAGAAGTAGGACCCGGCGCTGTTTTAACTGGAATGGCGAAGAGAACAGTGAAGGACGCTACTGTTCTGACAATCAATGCCCCCACTGATATTGACAAACTTCTTGAGCATGTCAGCGGGCAGCAAACATCTGCCACCGAAGCCCTAGAAGGTGAACGTCTTTTCGCAACTGAACGCCTAGTGGTAAGCCCCTGTGCAGGTGTTTTTACACCCTCTAACGGTGACCTTGCCGGTCAGAGCATCAATGCCGGATTCCTCATAGGGCACGTAAACGATACCGAGGTCCGAAGTCCATTCGCTGGCGAACTTCAAGGCTTCTTGGCAGTAGACGGTGAACGCGTAACATCAAGTCAGCCTATTGCTTGGCTGCGTAAAGCAGATGAATAAAGCCTCAGAAGAACACTTAGGTATGAGAATCTCTGGATGGGGTGTTGCCCTACCAGAAAGGATCGTAACAAATGATGAACTATCTCAAACTCTTGATACAAGCAATGAGTGGATTCTGGAGCGCTCCGGTATCGCTGAAAGACGGATAGGAGGGTCCACTGGAAGCCTAGCCGTGGAAGCAGGAAAATTAGCTTTAAAGTCGGCTGGAGTGGGGCCAGAGACAATTGATCTTCTTATCATCGCTACTACAACCCCTGATGACCAGATTCCGGCTACATCTAGCAAGGTTCAGCATGAACTAGGTCTGTCATGTGGAGCTATGGATATAAATGCTGCCTGCAGCGGGTTCGTGTATTCTCTCGTGACTGGATGTGGCTTCCTGAAGGCAGGATGCAACAGGGTTCTAGTGATTGGGGCTGAAACTCTTAGCCGTTTCACTAATTGGGAGGACCGCTCTACAGCGATTCTCTTTGGAGACGGGGCTGGAGCGGTAGTAATAGAGCCATCCGATGCTGGAGGGAAGCTACTTGGATGGGATCTAAGCTCCTCTGGGGAACTCCGCGATATCCTTCACGCTGTTATAGGAGGAACCTTATATATGGCGGGTTCGGAAGTATTCCGAAAAGCCGTTATAGCTATGACTGAATCGGGAAAATCAGCTATTGCCAAAGCAGGGGTTTCGCCGGAGGAGATCTCCCTTGTTATCCCCCATCAGGCAAATATCAGAATCATTGAAACTTCAATGAAGAAATTGGGGATCCCCTTAGAAAGAGCCGTTTGGGTAGGTGATAAAACTGCAAATACCTCAGCAGCTTCTATTCCTATCGCACTTGGCCATGCATTAGACAATAATCAAGTTGCTGCAAACGATTTAATTCTCCTAGTAGGATTTGGGGCGGGGATGACTGCAGCTAGTGCAGTTATTCAGTGGGGAGAGATCAATGAGTAAAGTAGCGTTCGTAACTGGCGCAAACAGGGGAATTGGATTAGCAATAGCTCAACGGCTTTCCGAAGAAGGCTACTCCGTAGCAGCGTCCTTTAGAAGTACCCCACCTGAGAATCCAAATCTATTCCCAGTTAAGTGTGACGTCACTAGCCAATCAGAAATAGATCAGGCATTTGATCAGATCGAAGAAAGTCTCGGAACAGTCGAAGTCCTTATAGCAAATGCCGGAATAACCAAAGATAACCTGCTTCCAAGAATGTCTGAGGACGACTTTACAGATGTTTTAAACGCAAATCTTACTTCTGGATACCGTCTATCGAAGCGAGCGATTAAACCAATGATGAAACAGCGCAAAGGTCGTATCATTTTTATTTCTTCAGTTGTCGGAACTACGGGACAGGCTGGGCAAGCAAATTATGCTGCTTCGAAGTCAGGCCTAGTTGGCTTGTCTCGATCGATCGCAAAAGAGTTCGCTTCTCGTAATATAACAGCGAACGTTATTGCGCCCGGGCCAGTTAAGACAAGCATGATAGATGATCTAACAGATCAGCAGCGTGAAAGTATTCTTGCTGCTGTTCCGTTAGGGAGGTTTGCCGAACCAGAGGAGATAGCTGCGACGGCAGCTTTTTTAGCTAGTGATCAAGCTGGATTCATAACTGGGGCTATCATCCCTGTGGATGGCGGCATCGGAATGAGCTAGTACTATTTTCCTATACCACCTAAGAGAAAGAGGTAATTATGAGTGAAGACAACTTTGAACGATTCAAAAAATGTGCAGTTGAAGTACTTTCAGTTGAAGCTGGGCAAGTAACCAAGGAAGCTAGATTTGCTGAAGATCTGGATGCAGATAGTCTTGATTTAGTTGAATTAGTGATGGAGCTAGAAGAAGAGTTTGACATTACTGTCGAAGAGGAGGAACTTCAGGACCTTCCAACTGTTGGTGATGCGTTTAATCTGATATCCAGCAAGCTCTAATGTCCTTTCGTGTTGCCGTAACTGGGATCGGAATTGTTGCGAATGTAGGGCAAGGAAGTAGTGACTTCTGGAATGGACTTCTTACAGGTGTGCCAAGTCATGGATTCGAAATACAGGATTTTGATCCTCTCCCTTATTTTGATGGCAATGCTAAAGAAGCGAGAAGGTGCGATAGGTTTGCCCAGCTAGCGTTTGCTGCTGCTGATGAGGCTATAACTCAGGCTGGAGACTTTGTAAGCGACCCTACTCGATGTGGTTCTTGGGTAGGAACTGGAGTTGGTGGTCTTGACACCTTAGAAAAACAAGTTCAGGTACTATCAGAAAAAGGGCCAAGAAGGGTTTCTCCGTTCCTTATACCCATGCTTATGGCTAACGCTGCTTCTGCTGGCATCTCTATGAAATACGGACTTCAAGGCCCATCTGAAACGACAGTAACAGCGTGCGCTGCTGGTACGCATTCAATTGCTCGTGCTGCTGATCTAATCCGTAATGGAACGTGTGACGTTATGCTCACTGGAGGTACTGAAGCTACCTTAACCCCAATAGGGAGACAAGGGTTTATCAACATGACTGCCGTCTCTTCCACCGGAATCAGTAGACCGTTTGACGCTGAACGCGATGGATTTATGCACTCTGAGGCTGCAGGAATTCTTGTACTTGAGGAATGGGAACATGCTCTTGAACGCGGAGCTACCATCTTGGGAGAAATTCTGGGCTCCGCAAGTACTGCTGATGCCCATCACATCACAGCCCCAGCCCCTGAAGGTGCCGGAGCTGTCCGTTGTATGCAAACAGCGATTCATGATGCTGGATTAAATCCCGAGGATATTACACACATCAACGCTCATGGGACCTCTACTCCCTTGAATGACGCTGCCGAAGCGGAGGCCATAGTAAAGGTTTTCGGCTCGAAGACTCCAATAGTAACTTCCACAAAAGGTGCAACTGGACACACACTCGGAGCTGCGGGAGCTATTGAAGCAATAGCGGTTATTTTGGCAATGCAAAACAAACAAATTCCCCAAACACATGGAACTAATGCCGTAGACCCAGAGTTAGCTCAGATAGATTTAGTTATTGATAAACCTAGAGACTGGAACCCTGGTCCCTCGTTGAGTAATTCATTCGGTTTCGGGGGTCACAATGGAACTCTCGTAATTAGCCCTCCCTCATAACCACACTTTAGCGATCAAGCTCAACCATCAACGACAACGAAAACAAGATCCGCTGTACAAGCCACTTCCCCATCTACGGTTGCGCTACCAGAAGCTTTACCTGCTCTTGCCGATAACCGTGTTGCTTCGACTCGAAGGTCTACACGTTCTCCCGGAATGACCTGCCGACGGAATCGCGCTTTCTCTATCCCCCCGAACAAAGGTAGTTTCCCTGAGAACCGTTGATTCTGTAGAACAAAATAGGCGCCTAGTTGCGCTATCGATTCACAAAGTAAGACCCCTGGCAAAGTTGGTCTTCCGGGAAAGTGACCTGCAAAGAATGCTTCAGTACCCGTCAGTTGCCAGAACCCTTCAGCCCATTCTCCTTGTTCAATCCCAGTTACTTCAGTTAGGAACAAAAAAGGGTCACGGTGCGGGAGCACTTCGGAAGGGTCTAGTAATTCCATGATTTCTCCTTGAAAACGACGGAAGGGGCCGCCTAGACGACCCCTTCCGTTACATATAGAACTTATATTCCTACTATGCGGGTGTTGAAGCCTTTGCAGCAGCTTTTAGCTTCGAACCTGCAGAAACCTTAATCGCGTTTGAACCTGCAATCTGGATGGTCTCCCCTGTTTGTGGGTTTCTCCCAGTTCGTGGGTTCCGATAGGTACGTTCAAAGGTTAGAAAACCGCTGAGTGAAATTTTGTCACCGCCGCCACAAACAGCACTGGTAACAACTTCTTCAAGGGCCTTCAGGACACTATCAACGTCTCCCTTCCCGACTCCGGAGCTGCCAGAAATAGCATCAATTAGCTCTGACTTATTCATTATTTACCTCCTGTCCCCAAACCAGGACTGTCCTGTCTGAGGGATGAACATACCGAAAACATCGGTACCTTCAATACAGGCTAAATTACACGCTTGTAAGCACAAAAGGCTGTTATTCCAAGATTTTTTCTACAAATGCCCTAAATTGACTGTTTATCTTTCCGGCCAGTTAGTTGAAGAACTCTGAATTTAAAACGGCAAAAGCCGCCCCGAAGGGCGGCTTCTACTCAGTTCGTGGGAAGTTATTACCTTCCGACACCCTTTCCTAGAGCTGAAATAGCTGCATCTCGGATTGGAACAAAGGCAAGGATGATAAGTGCCGTAGCGACATCCATACCAAATCGGCCCAAACTGAGGATCTCTGCGCTAGCACCGAAATCAAGCTGTGTTGCTTCGCTGCCGTTTACATCTGTCGCAAGTACGAACAGATATGCCCAAACTAGGGATAGGTTAGAGCCGATTAGAGGCAAGCCTTTAAGCATGCCGCCTACTCCGGCTAAATCGAGAATGCTGTCAAGCAAAGCAACTACGCCTTGCAGAAGCATACCCATAATGATAAGTGTCACAAATGTTGACATCATAATTGTGAAAGCTCCTTGTTTAAATTTAAACAATCAAGGCCAAATCGGACCAAAAAAATGGGTAACTTGACCTGACAAAACTTTAGTATTTTTCGATAGTTCGTGTACTGATAGTTAAAAATTCTTCAAAATAGTCTACGAAAACCTACTGTGAACAGGTATTTTATGATTTTTGAAATTTTGCCAAAATTGGTCAAATTTGGGTCAAAACCTTACGATTCGTCAAGAGTGGCACGAATGTCAGCAACGAAGCTTCCAACCGATTCAGGGCCCTCATTGTCTAAAAGTTTTTGCACGATGGCTGACCCTACGATGCAGCCGTCAGCCACTTCGGACACCTCTCTGGCCTGTTGAGGAGTCCCGATACCAACCCCAACTAGAACAGGTTTATCTGTTATAGACTTACATCTTCCTGCTATAACTACAGCGCTTCTAGCAAGTTCTGCGCGAACCCCTGTAATTCCAAGAAGCCCCACTGCGTACACAAATCCCTTACTTTGTGCACAAAGATTCTCTAAACGTTTGTCAGTAGTCGTTGGGGCAGCTAGTAGTACGGTTTCGGTTCCGTTTTCTGACGCTGCAGTAATCCAGTGCTCTGCTTCGTTTAGCGGGAGATCAGGAAGAATAGCTCCTGAAATACCTGATTCGTAAAGTGCATTTGCGAATCTCTCAAGGCCAAATCGGTAAACAATGTTGTAATAGGTCATTACCGCTAAAGGCACTTCGATATCTAGGCCACGAATTTCTTGAAGAATGTCTAGTGGCGAGACTTTTTTGGATAAAACAATATCATTTGCTTTTTGTATCGTTGGGCCGTCCATCACTGGGTCGGAAAAAGGTATTCCTATCTCAATTGCGTCTGCCCCAGACTCGGCTGCGGCGTAAATGGCCTCGATGTACCCGTCGAAACCACCCGTTATGTAGGGAACTAAGCATTTCCCTCCTGTCTCTATCCTCTTTCGGAGTGCTCGTTCAATTCGGAGTGGTTCTTGGATCATCCCAACAGGTCCATCATCTGCGTTGCATCCTTGTCACCCCTACCAGAGAGGTTCAAAAGAACAGTTTTCCCAGTAAGTTCCTCTCGGGCTCTACTCATCCAAGCAAGTGCGTGAGCGGGTTCCAAAGCTGGAATGATTCCTTCGGTACGGGAGAGTAGCTGAAACGCATCAATCACTTCACTATCAGAAACTTTCTCATACCGTGCGCGTCCGATATGCGCTAGATGAGCATGTTCGGGTCCGATTCCTGGATAATCAAGTCCTGCCGAGATGGATTCAGCTTCTAGAACTTGTCCCCATTCATCCTGCATAAGGTAGGACAAGGACCCATGTACCACGCCTGGGGTGCCCCTAAATACTGCAGCTCCTCCCGCAGGTTCAACTCCTACAAGTTCTGCTTCAGTATCAACAAAGCCTGAGAAAATCCCTAAGGCGTTTGATCCACCTCCTACACATGCCGTTACAACATCTGGGTTCCTTCCTAAAGTTTTTTGGCACTGTTCGTGTGCTTCTAGGCCGATTACCCTATGGAATTCGCGGACCATCCATGGATAAGGGTGCGGCCCCATAACTGATCCAAGACAATAATGTGAATCTTCAACTGTTGCGACCCAATCTCGCATCGCTTCATTAATTGCATCTTTGAGCGTCTTACTCCCAGAAGTTGCTGAAACGACTTCTGCGCCAAGTAGGCGCATTCTAAATACATTAAGAGCTTGGCGCTCAATGTCCACTTCCCCCATGTACACAACGCAGTCCATTCCAAATAGCGCAGCTGCTGTTGCTGTAGCTACACCATGCTGTCCAGCTCCAGTTTCAGCGACAAGACGACTTTTCCCCATTTTTTTTGCTAAAAGGGCCTGTCCAAGGACATTATTGATCTTATGAGAACCAGTGTGGTTCAAATCTTCTCTCTTGAGAAGTACTTGGTAACCTAGTTCTTCAGATAGGCGCTCACACTGTGTTAGAGGCGAAGGTCGTCCCGCATAGTCAGCAAGCAGTGTGTTGAGTTCCTCTCTAAACGAAATGTCCGCCCAAGCTGTTCGGAAAGCTTCCTCCAGTGCTTCACATGCAGGAATAAGAGTCTCAGGAACAAACATCCCTCCAAAGTCTCCAAACCTTCCGTCAGATGATGGATCTGTCATCGCCATGTAGAGTCCTCCTCCCAGTTATAAGGGTCGTCGCGGAATACATTTATGTCCCCGTCAATAGGATCAGTTTCTTTACCTGTTGAACGGGCTGCTTCAATAAATGCTCGAACTAATATCGGATCCTTTTCTCCGGGTGATCTCTCTACCCCACTAGAAACATCGACCCCCCATGGCTGTACTTTTTTTATTGCGCCAGCAACATTTGATGGAGTGAGGCCACCTGCGAGTATGAGTGGGACTCCCTGCGGCGCATTTTCTGCCATTTGCCAGTCAAACACTTCTCCAGATCCGGGCTCATCGGAATCAACAAGAATGGCATCTGCCCCAAACGCTCCAGCCTCTTGGAAAGTTTCAGATCCTGCTGTTACAGCTTTAAATACTGTTCTTACTTCCGACTTTACCTTCTGTACCTGCGCTGCAGATTCGAATCCGTGTAACTGAGCTGCCATTAAGCCCGTACTATTGATAACGCTGATGACACGGTCAGGTAATTCATTTCGAAATACTCCAACAGTAAGAACATCCGGAGGTAGTCGCCTAACTATTTCAGATACTCTTGAGACCGCTACCTGCCGGGGTGATGGGGCAAAAACAAAACCGATCGCGTCTGCTCCGACAGCAACAGCCAACAAAGCGTCTTCCTCGTTAGTGATTCCGCAGATCTTTATGAACACGTTACGACGTTATCGGAATTCCATCGATGAATCACAGAATTCCGGTCATCAAATTCCACAAATAGAAGAAATCATAAGTGACGGGTCTTCTGATTTAACGAATGCTTCTCCAATCAAGACTGCATGGTACCCTGCATCAGCGAGCGCTGCTGCGTCGGCAATGTCACGGATACCACTTTCAGCAACACTTGTTATTGATCGAGGAATTTCATCAATGACACGGATAGCCCTCTTCTGGTCGACTTCAAATGTATACAAATCTCTCTGGTTGACACCAATTAGAGTTGCCCCCGCATTTAACGCTCGTTCCACCTCCTTTTCATCGTGGGTTTCAACAAGAGCGGCCATTTCTAATTCTTGTGCCAGAGCTATGAAATCCAATAGCTCTTTGTCAGAGAGGGCGGAAACAATAAGCAGAACACAGTTAGCGCCCATCAGGCGAGCATCACAGATATCTCGCTTATCCACTGTGAAATCTTTCCTCAAGATCGGTATTTCAGTGCTTTGCCTCGCTGATAGCAAATCTTCTCTCGAGCCAGAAAAGAATTCTGTGTCGGTTAGCACAGATATACAGCTCGCCCCAGCAGCTTCATACAGTAATCCCATAGAACTTGGGTCCAAATCTTTATTAAGGTCGCCCTTAGATGGTGAACGTCGTTTTATTTCAGCAATTACTGACAGTCCGGAAGATGAAGAGATAGCACCGACAAAATCTTTGGAACCCACCACTTCTTTGGCCTCATTAAATATCAGGTCGAATGGCCTTGGGTCTTCTGCAGCTCGACGACGATGGAAATCAAGAATGTTATCTAAGTAGGTTCCGTCCATAGATCAATCCTAACCGAGGCTCCGGCACAGGAACTGTGGTTTAATGAGAAGCACTCGTAACTTGAATGGGTAACCCTCCGATTACCGCTGATCCCGGAATTTCGAATGATCGGGCAACATAACCAAGGCCAATAGTCTCAGAAGCCGATGAACTAGCTGACGTAACAAATCCAACTTTCTTTCCTTCAATAGTTATATCTGACCCCTCAGGGAAAACATTCGATGAGGATAGCCTCCTCAAATGCTTTGCAACGTTATTTCCTCGGCTATCAAGTCGAGCCACCAGCTCTTGACCTGCGTAACAGCCCTTCGTGAAGCTAACGCCTTTCGAGACTAAATTCGTCTCGGCAGGGATAATACCTTCAGTAAGTTCCGACCCCATTTTTGGAACTGCATGCATGATCCGGACATAGTCGTACTGGTCGCCAGTTCCGGTCGTGCATCCCTCTGGCGTAGTAGCTGTAGGGCCAATCAAATCAAAACCTTCAAGGCTTGCCCATTCGAGATCAACGACAGATCCAGAATCCACAAAGCTCTCTTTAACTCCGTTAGCTCCCTCGCCCAAAATTCGAATAATTTCGCTTTGTGTGATTTCAATGTCGCACTTAACGCGAATCTTGAATCTATTCAGCCGATCTAATGCGAGCCTTCCAAAACCTTGTTCCATATCCAGTATGTATTCTTCATTTGAAATTCGGCGAACTCTAAGCCATGCGCATAATTTGCCATTTGGATTTAGCAAGAACGACCAAGCTGATGAAAGGTCCGTAAGGCTCTCGATATCTTGACTGAGTTGCCCTTGCAGGAATTCCTTGGAGTCTGGACCTACACAACGTAAGTTATCTCTCTGCAGAACGTAGGCATGAGGTGTTTCTAGCAATCCGTCGACCGTAAATTCTTTCAGAACGACTCCTTTCGTATTTCAGTCATTCTTTCAGCAGGTTTAACTGCAGATAGAAGAGCTGCAGCCTTATTCCAGCATTCCTGATATTCGCCCTCTGGGTCGCTATCAGCGACGATCCCGGCACCTGCTTGCACCGACGCAGTGGATTCAGTGATGACCATAGTTCTGATCGCTATCGCATTATCAACATTGCCTGATAAGTCGAAGTAACCTACTATTCCGGCATATGGCCCTCGCTTTGTTGGTTCCAGGTCATCAATAATTTCCATAGCCCGGACCTTTGGAGCTCCCGAGACCGTCCCAGCTGGAAATGTTGCCTTGATAACGTCTATTGGAGTTTTTTCTTCCTTAAGTCTTCCTGAAATTTGTGACGTTAGATGCATCACATGGCTGTAGTTCTCCAGAGTCATCATTTCATCTATCTCAAGAGTCCCAAAACGTGAAACCCTACCTAAGTCATTTCTCGCTAGATCAACAAGCATGACATGCTCTGCCACTTCTTTGGGGTGCTCTCTGAGTTCAGCGGCAAGTTTCCTATCCTCATCTTCACTCTGCCCACGGGCACGAGTACCTGCGATCGGGCGGGAGACCACTCGGTCACCCAAGACCTGCACCATCGGCTCGGGAGAACAACCAACCAAAGTTACCTCATCATGACGGACATAATACATGTATGGGCTGGGGTTGGTTTGCCGAAGGACCCTATAGACGTCAAAGGAATCAGCATTGAGTGTGAAATCATATCTCTGCGACAGAACAACTTGGAAGATATCTCCAGCCAAAATATGTTCTTTCGCTACTTCAACGGCGTGACAATACTCAGCTTTTGTCATCGTAGATACAACTGAGGGAAGTTCGCCATCAAGGACTGGTGGCCCAAGAAGCGGCTCGTGAATCGCTCTAGCCCCATCCTCTGCTAGACGCGTTAGACGATTTACCGCTTCGTCATAAGCAACTTCAATTTCCGTCTGAGAACTTTGACGCGAAACTATGGCATTGGCAATCAAAACAACTCGCTGCTTCCAATGATCAAAGACAGCTAACTCTCCGATGACTGAAAGAATCGAATCCGGTATAGATAAATCATCGTCGGGCACATTAGGCAAATCTTCGATCTCACGGACTAAGTCATATCCTATGTACCCCATTATTCCGCTATGCATTGGTGGCAGGTCTTCGAGGGCAGGCGATATCAATTCATTTTGTAGTTCGTTAATGAATCCCAATAGCTTCCCATCATTGGGAATCTCAACAGGAGGATCACCTAAGACCTCAATATTTCCATTTTTCTTTGTAATCGTAAGTAGCGGATTTCTTCCAATGAAAGACCACCGGCTCCATCGTTCTCCGTGCTCAACGGACTCGAGGAGGAAACCATGACCATCCCCGACAACTCTCGTAAATGCGGCGACAGGAGTTATGTAATCAGCTACGAGTTCTTTCCAAACAGGTATAACTGTGTACTCTTTTGCTAGTTCGCTGAATTCCTCTAGCGTGGTGGTCATATTATAGGTAAAGCCCAGTGGACCCTTGGTCAAGCCGTTCGGCCGCCACCGCGTGGATATCACGCTCTCGAAGAATGATGTAGTCCTTACCACGCACTTCCACCTCGTAGCGGTCTTCGGGGTTGAAAAGGACCTGATCTCCTATCTCCATACTCCGAACGTTAGGCCCAGTAGCCTTTACTTCCGCCCAGGCCAAACGGCGAGAAACTTGGGCTGTCGCAGGGATAAGGATTCCGCCCGTAGACCTTCGCTCTCCTTCCTCAGTGGGAATTTCGACAAGAATTCGGTCATTCAACATCTTTATTGGTAGGCGTTCAGAAGGGGACGGAGAATGTGCTCTTTTCTCCTTATCTCGTGTTTTTTTTGCCCTTCCGTCGGAAGCTGTTCTTTCCTTATTTTCGGTTGAAGGTGTTTCAGTTGTGCTCACGATGCTCCAAGGTATCGGCTAATCATCAAAGTATCGACTATCGATCCATTTTGTACTGTTTTTGTGTATTTAATTCCTCTGAAAGGTTGGCCTTACAGGCACGCGATGGCTGTGGAGGTATTCCTTTACCTCCGCGATACTTAATTCTCCAAAGTGAAAGACGCTTGCTGCTAGGAGCGCATCAGCAGAGCCTAACGTTACCCCTTGTAGGAAATCTTCTAGGCCACCTACACCTCCGCTGGCGATGATCGGGATATTTGTAGCTGTTGATACCGTATTTAAGAGCTCACAGTCAAAGCCATCTTTTGTTCCGTCTCTATCCATGGACGTGAGGAGGATTTCTCCTGCCCCAAGTCTTTGCCCCATTTGGGCCCATTCTACTGCATCGAGCTCCGTTGGGGTCCGCCCTCCATTGATGTATACCCCATATCCGCTGTTTGTAGGTTGAGCGACATCTTCGGTATTCTTTCGAGCATCAATTGCGAGAACTACGCATTGGTTGCCGAATTCTGAAGCAATTTCGGAGATGAGTTCTGGACGGTTTACAGCTGCCGTGTTCACGGAAACCTTTTCTGCTCCTTCACGAAGAAGTTTTCTTGCATCCGATACTGTGCGAATGCCGCCACCAATTGTGAAGGGGATGAATACTTTTTCTGCACATCGGCGAACTAGCTCATACACCGTATCCCTGTTATCAGATGAAGCCGTTATATCAAGGAAAACAAGTTCGTCTGCTCCTTCCAAGTCGTATTGAGCGGCAAGTTCAAC
>CACFFD010000024.1 GCA_902565595.1 Actinomycetota bacterium | reverse complement strand
GAGACAAACCGATGATGTAGGTTGGGGGCCGAACTCTACTTTCCGGTTTCCTGCATCGGGTGGTACAGGGAGGATATGGTCTGCACTTGCCGCAAGGTTGCCAAAAGATAAACTCAAAGCCTCGACAACGGTGAGGTCAATAGATCCACACAAGAAAGTAGTTTCCTGCGGAAATGGAGATGAATACAGTTATGACACGCTAATTTCAACCATGCCAATGAACGAACTGCTTACGTTACTAACCGATGACAGCATGTTTAAAGGAAAAAGTGAAGATTTTCGGTGGTCTAGCACACACGTACTAGGAATTGGACTGAAGGGCAGTCCACCTAAAGAGCTCAATCAAAAATGCTGGATGTACTATCCCGAACCAAATGTCCCTTTCTATAGGGTTACTGTCTTTTCAAACTACTCACCAGCAAATGTTCCATCCCCGGGAGAGCAATGGTCATTGCTTTGTGAAATATCAGAATCAGAAATGAAACCAGTGAGTCATTCAAAAGTCCTAGATGACACTATTCAAGGCCTGCAAAGGGTCGGACTCATCGATAGCCCCGATCAAATAATAAGCCGCTGGAAAACTTTTCTCCCCTATGGATACCCAACTCCGTTTCTTGGACGCGATGAACTGATAGAAAGTATTGAACCTCTGCTCCGCTCCATGAATATCTACTCACGAGGAAGATTTGGAGGGTGGAAATATGAAGTATCAAATCAAGATCACTCGCTGATGCAAGGTGTGGAAGCTATAAACCATATTCTTCTCAATGAAGACGAAATTACATATTTCTTCCCAAAGACAGTCAATGGCCGTTAAATTCCTGTGTTTTAAGTCTAAACAGGTCAAATTACATCTCGGAAAACCCAGCTTCTGAGGTATTGACACATAATCTTCTAGCAGATGGATTATTTTCATAGAAGGTGCGCACTGCAATTCTCGTGCTTCACCTTATATTCTCAACTCACTTAGTACGTCAAAGAAAGGGACATAATGGCCCGCCAAGAACAGCTACCGTTACAACCATTTGCTAGGGAAATACGCGAAGTCCCTGTAGCGGCAGAAATGTCGGAATCGTTTCTTGCCTACTCTCTATCGGTAATTACCGCCAGAGCAATCCCAGATATTCGAGATGGATTGAAACCTGTGCAAAGACGAATCCTTTACTCCATGCTTGGAATGGGACTCCGACCAACTAATCCTCATAGAAAATGCGCCCGAGTGGTTGGTGACACAATGGGGAAATACCACCCGCATGGAGATATGGCGATCTACGAAGCACTTGTTCGCATGGGACAAGAGTTCTCCCGCATGGTGACGCTTGTAGACCCTCATGGAAATTTCGGATCGCTTGATGACCCTCCTGCTGCTGCGAGGTATACCGAATGCCGACTAACCGATGCTGCCATGGAAATGGTTAGAGAAATCGAGGAAGACACTGTTGACTTCCGACCAACGTATGATGGAGAAAGCACTGAACCTATCTGTTTACCTGGTCTGATGCCGAATTTGCTAGTGAACGGAACCACAGGCATAGCTGTAGGCATGGCAACAAATATGCCGACACATAATTTGCGTGAAGTGTATGCCGCTATCGAACTCGTTATGAAAAAACGTCGACCAAAGCCGACAATTAAAGAACTCCAGACACTACTTCCTGGACCGGATTTTCCATCGGGAGGAATCATCATCGACGACGACCTCCAAGAGGCATACAAAACAGGTAGAGGGAGTTTCAGAATCAGGGCGAAATTCGAATTCGAAAAGATCACAAGATCCCGCCAAGGAATTGTCGTCACTGAACTCCCATATATGGTGGGGCCGGAAAAAGCAGTCAAACGTATCAATGAACTTGTAGTCTCAGAGAAACTTGAAGGAATTGTGGATGCGAAAAATCTATCTGATAGAAAATCTGGATTACGAATACTCATAACCCTTAAGCCGAATGTGAACCCCGAGGCCGTCCTCGGAGAGCTATTCAAGCAAACACCACTTGAAGAATCGTTCGGCATAAATAATGTCGTACTCGTTCATGGAATCCCAGAGACACTAGGCATATACGACTTGTGCAAACACTACATTGATCACAGACTTGACGTCATTGTCCGACGAACACAATTTCGTCTTGATCGAGCTCAAGAGCGGCTTCATATTGTCAAGGGCCTAATTGTCGCCCTTGAGAACATCGATCGTGTCGTGGCTATTATACGCGGCTCAGAAGATGCTGATGAAGCAAAATCAGCATTACGAAAAGAGCTTAAACTCTCTGAAATTCAAGCTACCCATATTCTTGACATGCAATTACGCCGATTAACGGCATTAGAAATGCAGAAAATCCTCGATGAACAAGATGAACTCAAAGGACGTATTACTGAGTACAAGAAGATTCTTGGATCTGAACAGCGCCAGCGAACAACCGTCTTGAAAGAACTTAAAGAAATTGTTGATATTTACGGTGTCGATAGAAGAACTGAAATTATCCCACTAGCAGATATCCCGACGTACGACGATGTCCCTCTTGTAGATGAGAAAGAAATCCCTGATGAAGCGTGCATCGTTACACTATCAACTTCTGGAAAAATCGGCAGAACCCCTATCGAAGGGAGTAGCCGAACAACGCCAGGCCAGCATGATGTTCTAGTGTCTTCAACACTGAGCAGTACCCACAGTCCCGTGTTCGCGATAACCACCGAAGGCCGTGCCCTTACTCTTCGGGCAATGGAACTTGGTGAGGTCAAAGGAAGAAGTCGAGGCGTTTCAGCAACCAAGGTGTTCGGAAGCGGTAAAGGCGAACTCATCCTTACTGCTATCTCTCCCGGAGAGGAAAACTTGGTTCTGGTCACAACAAACGGTGTAGTTAAACGAATTTCCCCAGATGAACTATCGGGGACTTCTAATGGAAAGCCTGTAATCAAACTTAAACCAAATGATAAGCTCGCAGCTGCCTTTCCCTGCCCAGACGGAGTCGATATCATCATTGTTGCTTCAGATGCACAAACGCTGCGAACACCTGTAGACAACATTAGCGTCCAAGGAAGAAACGCCGCAGGAGTCATTGGCATGAAGCTACGAGACGGGGTGAAGGTTGTTGGCGCTGGTGCCGCCTTAGGAGATGGAGCTGTCATCACGGTAACCGACACTGGAAGCGCGAAAGCAACACCGTTCGAAGAACTCACCACGAAAGGACGAGGAGGAACAGGAATACGCATAACGAAATTCACTAAAGAAAAGTCAATTTCATTCGCAAGAATCGTTGGGCCAGATGTTGTGCTAGCTGTAATGGCCACAGATGAAGACCCCAAGAAAGCTGATCCTGTTCCAGTTGACCTTCCTTTAGAACCCACCAAACGTGATCTAGTCAGCTCAAAGACAAGCCGAAAAATACTTGATGTCGGGCCAGCTCGATGGTGACAGCCGCAATTAGATTTCCACAACCTCCCAAAGGATTCAAACACCTATGACCGCAGCGACCAAAACAAACAAAAATAAAGTTAAATATGACGCTGATGCCATCCAAACTCTCGAAGGGTTAGAGGCTGTAAGGAAAAGGCCAGGAATGTACATTGGTGGGACCGGAAGCGATGGACTCATGCATCTGCTTTGGGAACTCATAGATAATGCAGTAGACGAAGCCGCCGCAGGACACTGCGACAAAATAGACGTATATCTCCATCGCGATGGTTCGATGGAAGTTCAAGACAATGGAAGAGGTATCCCTGTCGGAAAGCACAAAAAACGAAATGTCTCAGCACTTGAAGTCGTCCTAACAGAACTTCATGCCGGCGGAAAATTTGGAGGAGGGGCTTACTCAGCTTCAGGAGGCCTGCATGGTGTTGGGGCATCTGTCGTAAATGCACTCTCTTCAAAATTGGTTGCTGAAGTCGACCGTTCCGGTAGTACTCATCGGTTGTGTTTCCAAGATCGAGTCGCCGGACAATATAACTCAAATGGTAAATTCCGTGCTAGCCACACACTAGCTAAGCCCAAAAAAACAAAGAAAACAGGTTCACGTATCCGCTTCTGGCCCGATTTAGAGATCTTCGATGCTGAAGCAAGAATAGATTTTGACCTAGTTTGTGAGCGGGTAGCCAGAACATGTTTTATAGTACCGGGCCTAAAAGTACGAGTAGAAGACAAACGATCTAGCAATAAGAACGAACCATTCGAATACGTCAGTAGAGGTGGACTATCAGATCTCGTAGATTCGTTAAGCCAAAGCCCACCAGTTTCAGACATCATTAAAATCAGCGGAATCGATAACTTCGAGGAGAAAGTGCCTGTTGATGGAAAAATGACCATAGTAGAGAGAGAGTGCACCGTGGAAGTAGCTTTCCGGTGGGTTGAAGGATACGAAAGCAAGATCGTCTCTTTCGTCAATACCATCCCGACTTCAGAGGGTGGAACGCACCTCGCCGGCCTGGAAAGGGCAATGACTAGAGCTGTAAACGATGTCTTACTAGCGGGCTCAAAGAAATTAGCTAAGTTGGCAAAGGCGGGAAATGACCGAGCTTCTAAGGATGACGTTCAAGAGGGCCTTATAGCTGGACTTAAAGTAACATTCCCGGAACCACAATTCCGAGGGCAAACTAAACAGGAACTCGGAACTCCTGCAATCCAGGGGATCGTATACGAAATTGTTAAGCAAAGCTTGTCTGACTGGTTCGATGGCAGCGGCAAAAAAACCCATATAAACGCTGTACGTGAGAAAATTTCAAATGCCGTTATAAATCGGGTTGCATCAAAAGAAGTTTTGGACGCAAAACGAAAAGCAGCGAGCTTGGGTAGTACTGGCATGCCAGACAAACTCGCTGACTGTCGATCTCACGGCGAAGACAGCGAATTGCTTATTGTAGAGGGAGACTCAGCAGCAGGCCCCGCAAAGGCAGGAAGAGACGCCGAGTATATGGCTATTCTTCCCCTCAGAGGAAAGGTAGTGAATGCGGGTAAAGCCACTATGAAGCAAGTAATAGACAACGCTGAAGCCCAAGCATTGATTACAGCTATCGGAGCGGGAAGTGGAAAAGACTTTAAAATAGAAGAGGCCCGATACGGAAGAATCATCATTTTATGCGACGCAGATGTTGACGGAAGCCACATTCGTTGCCTGCTACTAACTCTGATATTCCACTACATGAGGCCCCTTTTAGAACAAGGGCGAGTCTTTGCAGCGCTCCCCCCCTTGTATTCATCAAAATGGCGTGGTGAGACCTACTACGCGTTTAGCGACAAAGAGAGAGACGCCATAGCAAAAAAGAAAAAAGTTCCTCTCGATAAGTGGGTCAGATTCAAAGGGCTCGGAGAAATGGACGTCGACGAACTAGCGGAAACGACACTCAACCCAGAAACGCGAATTCTAAAGCGCCTTACTATGGACGACGCTAAACAAGCGAAGCTAGCAACGACAATGTTCGATACTTTAATGGGTTCAGATGTTTCAAAAAGAAGGGCTTTCGTCCTAAAAGAGAGCGCTCTTTTCGATAGAGATGCTCTAGATGTCTAGAAACCTGTAATTCCTTAATACCCAGGCTTCCATACCATTAGAACAAGCATGACAGCCAGAGAGATATGCAAGGTCGCCGATAACAGGGCTCGCTTACCGGTTACGTCGGGCAATGAAATAAACGACGGAGGAAACGCCAACGCTGCAGAGGCCACAGCAAGAAGCCATAAACCGCCCCCAATAGCAAGCCACGTCTGACCAAAATCGTAAACATCATCCGAAAGGCCAACAAGAGCCCCCCCAAAAACTCCTCCGAGAAGTAAAGCAGGCGACATCACCGTTGCCAGAAGCGAAGATACCGAACTTGGGCTCAACTTCGACTCCTTCTGCTCTCGCGCAAGAATAGCCGGAGCAAGAAACGCTGACCCAGTTCCAACAATTACTGAAAGGAGGTGCAAAAGAAGCACAATGTTGTACCCATTGTCATTCACAGCGGCTGTGACCATAGAACCTCGCTCACTAATATCTCTCCCATAACGATAATGACTCATAACGACATACCATCGACTAAGAAGAGAAATAAACGAAAACACTAGGAGCTTGATAATTGAAAATCATTCATCGCAGAACATGTCACAGCGAACTGATAGACAAGAGATATGGAAGAAACAGAACTTCGGGCTACTGAAATGCAAAATGCCACCCAATTGCCAGCGATGGAACACGTCTCGGCTTTTTCTCCTTCAAGTTCAGCCACTTTCGAGCAATGCCCAAAACAGTGGTACTTCAAATACATAGCCAAACTCCCCGACCCCAAAGGAGAGGATGCTGTTTTAGGAACCTTTACCCATAGCGTCCTAGAGCTACTTCTTCAAGAACCAGAAAACAATCGAACAAAGGACAAAGCGAGAGAAATAGCCCGAGAAATCTGGCCAGAGGTTGAAGATGACCCTGATTTTCTAGCCTTAGACCTCAGCGATATCGAAGCTCTCTCGTTCCGTAAACGAAGTTGGATAGCCATCGAGGGACTATGGGAACTAGAACAACCACAAGATGTCGTGGTCGAGTCGACTGAGCTCGAAGTTAAAGTCGAAATCAATAGCATTCCCTTCCGCGGCTTCATCGACAGAGTAGAAAAAGAAGACGATGGCCTAGTAATCACAGACTATAAATCCGGGAAGGCTCCAAGCAAAAGATTTGAAGACGATAAACTCCACCAAGTTCTTCTCTACGCTGCGGCGCTGGAACAACTTGGTGGATCCCGACCCATACGAGCAAGATTGCTGTTTCTAAATAACCGTAATGAAAGTAACTCTCAGAACCGAAGAATCGTCGAAGTAGAAGTAACTGAAAAGAACTTAACAAAAGCCGCAGAAAAGTTTGAGCATAACTGGGTAGAACTCAATGCTGCGTGCGCTTCAGAGACTTTCCACGCTAAACCTCAAATATTGTGCAAATGGTGTTCTTTTCTCCAGAGCTGCTCTCAAGGGAAGGAGTGGGTGTCGGCTTCGAGATAGGGAGTAGTTTTCCAGTGTTGTGTCTTGAAAGAGGGAAGCTACAAGGGGCATTATCTTATAATGCCTGAACTTCCCGAAGTTGAATCGATTCGCCGGCAACTTGAACCTTTGCTTTTAGGCCACCATGTTACTGAATCTGATAGCCATCCATCTGATAAGTTCACCCCAGCTCGAGAGATAGTGGGTTTGGGTTTTGAAGCTGTCCTAAGACGTGGCAAGTATCTTTTATTTAGTCTCGATAATGAAACTGAAATGGTTATTCATTTAGGTATGACAGGTCAGTTGATACCCGTGAGTGACCTTTCAGATCCACATCTGAGAGCTTGGTGGAAGCTTGATAATAATGTAACTCTTGGCTATCGCGATATCCGCCGATTTGGGCGGATACGAATCTGCTTGCCAGGTGATTATGAGGGGACTCTAAAAAAGCTCGGCCCCGAACCGTTGTCTGACGATTTCACTATTGACGCGTTTTACGCCTCGCTAAAGAGGAGCAATAGAAAGATTAAAACGCAACTACTAAGTCAGCTACCTGTGGCCGGTGTAGGGAACATTTATGCTGACGAAGCTTGCTTCCTTGCCGGGATATACCCTGGCCTTAGGAAATTAACTAGAGCAAAAACGGCTGACCTTCATCAGAGTATTCGGCAAGTTCTATATAGCGCTATCGAGAATGGCGGAACGACATTGCGAGATTATGTGAATATTGAGGGAAAACAAGGAAGAAATCAGCAGTACCTAGTGTGCTATGGGCGAGATGGATTACCGTGCATCAATTGTGGAGAGGTGCTTCGACGGACGATGATTGATGGACGAGGAACAACATTTTGTCCGACATGTCAATGCAGGTAAGTCTTTATAACGTGGCAAGCCTGTCGTACATCAGTCTAAAGAAACCAACATCATCAACTTCTGAAACCCAATGACAGTTCGGGTCTTTTCGTCGTGCTCCCCAATAGTCAACAACTGTCATTCCCATTGTTAAGCTACTTCTTGTTTCTATTTCTACGTAAACGTCTTTACCGATATAGAGCTCTGGTTCAATGAGATAAGCAATTGTAGCGGGGTCATGCACTGGGCTTCCTGCCATTCCATATCGTGCTAAATCAAATCTGTTATAGAAGTTAAGCATTTGAGCAGATTTAATCCCTACTTCAGTATCCAATTCCGAAAGAGTATTAATCCATTCTTTCGTCATTAGAGCTTTGTGGGTGACATCCAATGGCATTGCAACGATTGGAATCCCTGACCGGTAAACAACATCGGCTGCATGAGGGTCGACAAAAATGTTAAATTCTGCAGCTGGGGTAACATTACCCCCAACAAAATACCCTCCACCCATGGTGACTATCGTTTCAATCTTTGATGCAATAGCCGGTTCCCTTACTAATGCCATTCCTATATTTGTTAAAGGCCCAACTGGGCAGATGGTAATTGACTGATCTTCCGCATCAAGCAAAGTCTCTACAAGCCAATCAACTGCATGTTGTGGCTGTAACTGCATATTGGGTTCTTGCCAATCTGGACCATCTAAACCAGTTTCACCATGTACCTCCTCAGCAGTGACTAACTTTCGAACCATAGGCCGGTCACACCCAGAGAAGACCTTAATGTCCTCTCTTCCGGCGAGTTCGCATATCCGAAGAGCATTTACTTCTGTGAGATGTAGCGGAGCATTGCCTGCAACGCACGTTATTCCAATAACTTCAAGCTCAGGAGACGCAAGTGCAAGAAGGATCGCTATTGCATCATCATGGCCTGGATCCGTATCAATAATAATCTTCTTTTGTTCCACGTCTGCAACATAGCCCAGTTCGGTGCATAATGTGAACGTATGACTACAGACTTTCTAGAACTACAAAAAAAGAATAAGAGGACCACACGCTGGCTTTTACTGGCAAGCTTCCTGCTAGTGTTCATCGTTTCATTCGTAGCGGGACTCGCGTTAACAGGCTTTCTAGGTTTCGGAATTTTCGCCCTTTTGCTTTCGGGGACTCTCACTTTTTTCCAATATCGAAAATCGTCGAGCCTAGCGTTGCGAGCAACGGGCGCTATCCCTGCTGACCCTGATGAATACGCGCAGTTGCACAATCTCGTTGAAGAAATGGCCCTTGCATCCGGCCTCCCTAAGCCCGACGTCTACATTGTTATAGATCCAGCACCCAATGCTTTCGCTACCGGACGCGATCCGGAGAATGCAGCTGTTGCAGCCACCACTGGGCTTTTGGAAAAACTAGATAGAAATGAACTGCAAGGCGTTATCGCTCATGAAATGGCGCATATTAGAAACTATGACATTCGTGTCATGACTGTTGCAGCAGCAACAGCTGGGGCTGTAGCGATAATGGCTGACCTATTTTGGCGAATAGCATTCTTTGGAGGACTAGGGGGAAATAGAAACCGGAGTAGCAACAATCGAGGAGGCGGACCTCAAGCAATCATTGTTGTCGTCGCTTTTGTATTCGTCACAGTGCTAGCTCCACTTGCCGCAGCTCTTCTCAAAGCAGCTGTGAGTCGAAGCAGGGAGGAGCTCGCTGATGCAACAGCAGTGGAGTTAACACGAAACCCTTCTGGAATACGAATGGCTTTAGAGAAACTCGACCATGATGTGACCGTGGTGCGAAAAACCTCGCATGCGACCAGCCATTTGTGGATTGAATCTCCAGACGACCACGTGAAAGGGCATCGAGGGAAAAGAATGAACGATATGTTCAATACCCATCCTCCCCTTTCAGAGCGAATTAACCTTCTTCGAAAAATGGAGGGGCTACCCCCATACCTCAGTAGTCAAGAAAGTGGCCGCGGCTCTCAGGACCCTGGGCCTCCTCCCCCTCGGAGGATGCGTTAATCATGGGCCTCCTAGATGATCAGGTCGCAATAATTTCTGGTATTGGCCCGGGCATGGGGAGAGATGCCGCTTTAGCTTGCAGTAAAGAAGGAGCTAAAGTCGTTCTTGCCGCACGAACCCCTGCAAAAGTTGAATCGGTCGCTGATGAAGTGGCACAAATAGGAGGGACTGCTCTAGCTATCCCAACTGATGTTACACACTTGACCCAAATAGATAATCTGGTTTCTTCAACTGTTTCTGAGTTCGGTCAAATCGACATCCTTGTAAATAACGCATTCGTCCAGCCACCGTTTGAGACTCTTGAGAAAATGGAACTCGAATCTTGGTATACAAGTTTCGAAGTTAACTGCACGTCAGCGCTTAAGATGAGCCGAGCTGTGCTGCCTACTATGCGGAAACAAAATCGAGGTTCAATAATTAACGTCTCAACCATGTCGATCCGTAATAATAAACCTATGTTTGGCGCCTATGCAGCAGCAAAATCAGCCATGACGTCAATGACGAGAACCATGTCAAAAGAAGTAGGCCCTGATGGGATTCGGGTAAACGCCATCTGCCCTGGATTTATTTTTGGTGAATCGGTGAAGTGGTATCTGGAAAGTCTCGCGAAGCAAAATGGAACAACATATCAGGATGAGTACGACAAGGTTGCCAATGAAATTGCGTTACGTTTCATCCCAGACTCTAAACAAATTTGCGGTTCAATTATCTTTTTTGCCTCAGAACTTTCCGCCGCTTGTACAGGAACCAGCCTAGATGTCAATGGTGGTCACTACACAACCTTCTGATTCTAAGCTAGCGTCCTAAGATAAGAGGAAAAAGTGGATGATCGAAAGGATCTCCGACTCGCATTACTCCCTCTAATTCCGGAAACGGTGGCGAAGTAGGTCCGGGCCTTTTTGCGTAAACAGCGTCATCCCCTAACCACCTTGCTGAAAAAGCTCTCCTTCGTGTAGCACTGCCTCCCGCAGCATGAAGAGTGCGCATATGAAATAAAAGAACATCCCCTGGGTTCATCTCCCATGATCTGATGTTCGAAGCTTCTTTCTCTTCGTTAATGTTCGGCACATCTTCAAATCCGTCGTATCCATAGGGGGAATGATCGACAAAACGACGGGGAGCATACATTGGGCCTTTATGGGAACCAGATAAGAACCTCATCGCTGATTCTTCAGGAACATAGTCAAGAGGGACCCATGTAGAGACAAGCTGGCTTCCATCAACACAGTAATAGGGCTGGTCATGGTGCCATGGGGTCTTCTCACTGGTGTGCGCTTCTTTTACAAGTACGTGCTCATGGAAGAGACGAATCTGAGTAGATTGAGTGACCTTACGGGCCATAGTTGCAAGAGGAGATTCAAAGAGAACTTCCTCATACTCGCTAAACCGCTGCCAGTTACAGTAGTCGTCCCAGAACTCTCCTTGATCACCGGGTTTCGTGTAATCGCACGACCACGGGCCTCTATCTGATTTGTTTCGCTCTATTCCTTTAGTGAGAAGATCCAACCATCGTATATCGAGGGCATTTTTGACTAGGAGAACCCCTTCTAATTGAAATTGAGAAATTTGATTTTCCGTAAGCATACCTACATCTTAGATTTTCGCTTCGGCCGCTTGCCCTATCACTCTGAATTCGTAGCAAATGGAAGTCCAGCTAAATGAGCATGGTCGTTATATCGAATTAGCGTCCACCGCCCTCGTTTATCACTCCGGTCATCAACAGCAAACTCAGTTAGCGAAGTGTTAAGCGTCCACAGATCAAACTGCCCTCTCCGCGGGAGATCGAGCAGCTGACGAATTGCCACATCAATTACTCCTCCATGGCAGACTATGATTACGCTTTCGCCAACATGCCGACTGATAACTGCCTCTAACGCTTCAGAGACGCGGAAATGAAACCCAGACAGGCTTTCAGCTCCTGTAGCAAATGGTGTGTGTGGACGCCCATAGTAGTCATTCTTTCCAAACAATTCTTCAAGTTCGGCGTAGGGCTTCCCGTCTGCTTCTCCCGGACGATGTTCGACAAGTTCTTTCTCGGTTAGTAACTGTTCAACATTGAGGGATGGTTGAATAATCTCCGCTGTCTCAATGGCTCGCGGCATGGTACTTGCGTACAAGCGGTCAACCTTAATGGACTCTTTCTCAAGTCGATCGCGAAGCGCACGTGCTTGAGCTCTTCCAAGGTCACTTAATCCTGTGCAGCTCTTCTCTCCGCCGAGAATTCTTTCTACAGTTACGTTTGATTCGCCATGACGAATAAGAATGAGACGTGTTTTATCTTCATGGGCCATCTCCCCATGTAAGCCTCTAGTCCGCCATTTGTACAACCTGTGGAATGAGGTTCATCTATCGCCCAGCGAAAAACTCTGCTGGAATCGTCCCTGAGGAAGTTTGAGTAAGAATCTCAAACCCGTCATCAGTAACGACCAAAGTATGCTCAAATTGGGCTGACCTTCGTCCGTCAGTGGTTACCACTGTCCACGTATCATCCCACATGTGTAAAGTATGCCCTCCCAGATTTAACATCGGTTCAATAGTGAAACTCATTCCAGTAAGAAGTTCAGTTGTTGCTCGACGATCAAAATAATGTGGAATCGCAAGTGAACTATGGAATTCTGGACCTACACCGTGCCCGATGAATTCTCGTACGACGCTCAGCTGATTTGAATGAGCATATTTCTCGATGGCTTGACCTATGTCACAGACTTGAGAACCATTTCGGACTGTCTCCATCCCCTTGTACAGGGCTTCTCTTGTCGTATCCACCAAACTACGACTGTAATCATCTACTTCACCTACCAGAAAAGTAACTGAGGTATCTCCATGAACTCCTTCGTAATACACCGTCACATCGATGTTGACGATGTCTCCATCTTGCAATTGTCGGCTGTCCGGTATGCCATGGCATACCACCTCATTAACGGAGGTGCACACTGATTTAGGAAAGCCGCGGTAGTTCAAAGGACTCGGATATGCTCCCCTTCGAACGATTTCATCATGGGCTATCTGATCAAGTTTGTCGGTTGAGATCCCAGGTGTCACTTCTTCGCCTACATACAGAAGAACTTCGGCAGCGATCGCTCCTGCCTTTCGCATAGATGCGATCTCATTTTCCGTTCTAACTAATGGCAGAACAGATGGCCCTGGGTCGCCTGTCTGGGCATACGGGGGGCGCTGTATTGCGCTTGGAACATCTCGTCGAGGACTTACTAGCCCTTGTCGCACTGGGGGAAGGGAAGCTGGGACTTTCGGAGTCTTTGTCTTACGTTTAGCCATAAGTATAAGGCTACCTTATTTAGCAAATCTATTGAAGAGTGTCAGTTGATGAATCTACTAATACTTTCAACAATGCAGGCAGGTTTTGGACTCCCTTGAACCTCTACTGTGATAATTACGACAACTTGCACTCCATCATCAAGTTCAGTGACTTCACCTACCGTACCTGTTGCCCTGACTAGCGAACCCACAGGAACAGGGCTGGGAAAGCGGACCTTATTGACGCCGTAGTTTACGCCCATTGAAATGTTAGTAACTTGAAGCAGTTCGGGTAAGAACTGATTTGTTAATGAAAGAGTTAAGTATCCATGTGCAATGGTTGTACCGAATGGCCCGTCTTTCGCTTTATCGGGTTTTGTGTGTATCCATTGATGGTCTCCCGTAGCTTCCGCAAAAAGATCTATGCGCTCCTGAGTGATTTCTATCCATCCTGTGCAGCCGAGGTCAGTCCCTTCTGCACTGAGAAGGTCTTTCGGAGTGTCGTAAATCATCGTCATAAGAGGGACATTAGCCGAATAGACTCTCAAGAAGGGAATTCTTAACTACTTGATGATGCAGGAGGAAAACTAATGGCCGCAACTGGTGGGACTAGAACGATTGTTACCGCCCTCATTGCTAACTTTACGATCGCAATAGCTAAATTTTTTGGATTCGTGATCACAAGTTCTTCTGCGATGCTTGCCGAGGCAGTTCATAGCCTCGCAGATACTAGTAACCAAGCCCTTCTCCTTTTAGGTAAAAAGCGATCTAAGAAATCACCTTCAGCCGAACGACCATTCGGATTCGGACGGGAACGATTTTTTTGGGCATTCGTTGTCTCACTTGTTTTGTTTTCGCTGGGCTCAATGTATGCCGTCTATGAAGGCATCGAAAAGATCCGCCACCCTCATGAAATTGAATCTTTGTGGTGGGCGTTAGCAATACTTCTGTTCGCAATGGTCATGTAAGCATATGCCTTCCAAACTGCCGTTAAGGAATCCCGCTTTTACAAAGGCGACCATTCCTGGAAAAGCTTTATCAGAAGGTCACGCATACCAGAATTGCCCGTTGTGCTACTTGAAGATTTTGGAGCTCTGATGGGGCTTGTCTTTGCATTTGTGTGTGTTCTTATCGCAGATGTCACCGGAAACGCTGTTTGGGATGGAATCGGTACATTATCAATCGGTATCCTGCTCGGGTTAATTGCGATTATTCTGGCGATCGAGACAAAGAGTCTTTTGATAGGTGAAGGAGCGTTACCCGAACAATCAATGAGGATAGAGAATGCAATCACTAGTTCTCCGGAAGTTTCATCTCTGATCGATATGCGAACTGAGTATTTGGGTCCTGAAACCCTTTTAGTTGCGGCGAAAATTGAATTTAGTGAAAAAACCTCATCCCCAGATATCAGTAACGACGTTGACAATATCGAAAAGCGGATACGTGAGGTCGAACCTCTTGCCAAGATTATTTATCTCGAACCAGGTTTGATAGATGATCAGAATTCCTAACTTTCCATAATCTGTTGGTGATTTCTTTACGTTGGTATGCCTTGACCCCCAATGAGCATCTAGGATCTGTGTCATGTTTAAAGCAATATATTTAACTCGCGATGAAGAGAAGAAGGTTACTGCTGAAATTACCGACCTTGATGAGGCAGATTTACCAGACCACAATGTTGAGATTGACGTGGAGTACTCAACGATCAACTACAAGGATGGGTTAGCAATTATGGGTAAACCGGGGGTAGTTCGAAGTTACCCTATGATCCCTGGAATTGATTTAGCTGGCACTGTGACCTCCAGTGAAAGCTCTAACTATAACGTCGGTGACCAAATCGTTCTTAATGGTTGGGAAGTCGGTGAGTCACATTGGGGAGGATTAGCGCAAAAATCTCGCCTGTCTTCTGATTGGCTGGTGCCACTGCCTGATGCTTTCACCACCCAGCAAGCTATGGCTATAGGAACCGCTGGCTATACTTCCATGCTTTGTGTCCTTGCCTTAGAGGAACATGGAGTAACTCCTGATAGTGGTCCGGTCCTTGTTACTGGGGCCTCGGGAGGAGTTGGCAGTACAGCTGTTGCTATTCTTGCGAAACTGGGTTTTGAAGTTGTTGCCTCAACGGGAAGACCTGAGGAGTCCAGCTACTTAAGTGACATTGGGGCCTCTGAGATCATTGACCGGAACGAATTAGGAGAGGAGAACCCAAGGCCGCTCCAGAGTACACGATGGGCTGGCGTCGTCGATGCGGTAGGAAGCCACACCTTGGCAAACGCTATCGCACAAACGAACCCACATGGCTGCGTAGCAGCATGTGGGTTAGCTCAAGGCGCAGATCTCAATACGTCGGTGATGCCATTTATACTCCGCGGGGTTACCCTCGTCGGGGTTAACTCTGTTTATGAACCTTACGCTCGAAGAAAATTGGCTTGGGACCGAATGGCTAGTGACCTCGACCCTGAAAAGCTAGAACAGATGACTCAGGTTGTCAGCCTAGAGGAATCAATCAATGTCGCTGAGCAGATTCTTCAGGGTAAAGTTCGGGGAAGAGTGGTCGTTGACGTCAACGCATAATTTCAAAAATTGACGAGTATTTCCATTTTGCCGAGTGCTCAGAATCTGCAACACTTGTTTCTAGCGTTGGCTGGGCAAGGAGGTAACTAGTGGAACGCCCACTTGAAGGTTTACGCATCGTCGACACAACAAATAACCGCGGCGAATTGTGCGGAAGGCTTCTATCTGACCTAGGTGCGGATGTTGTTTTAGTTGAGCCCCCACAGGGGTCAGATTTACGAAGGGTCGCCCCATTCTCGCCTAATGGCGAAAGTTTAGGTTTTCTCTGGCGTAACGCAAACAAGTCCAGTGTTGTTATTGATTACGCAACGGAAGAAGGTTCAGGAGAACTCCTTCAATTACTTGGAGAAGCTGATGTTTGGATTGAAAGCGGGTCAAACCTTGGAAAAATAAAACCTGATTTTGTTCTAGCAAAATTCCCTGGTTTGGTAATCACTTCTATTACGCCTTTTGGGTACTTCGGACCCTACGCTGACCTTCTCGCAAACGATGATGTGCTTGAGGCAATGAGCGGGATGATGTTTAAAGCTGGAATAGCATCTAAATCACCGCTTCTACCCCCGACAACTCTAGCTACAGACGTTGCCTCCATTTCAGCTGCTGTTGCCACGGTTCTTGCGTTCTATCAAAAATCGCGAACTGGTGTAGGCCAGCATATAGATCTTGCCATCATGACTGCCGCTGGTGCTACAACGGATTGGTCATATTCAAATGCTTCTGTCTTGCGTGCTGCAGATCATCCCTATAACGAAGTACGTCAAGGCGGTGGCTTCATGTACCCGATTTTTGAATGCCTTGATGGCTGGGTACGTATGGTCATTTTGAGTCCAAGACAATGGGAATCGTTATGGGATTGGATGGGACGGCCCGAAGCTTTTGATGACATGGAATTCTGGTCTCAGGTCGGAAATAGGATAATGAACGCAGATGTTCTAAATCCTGCGTATAGCGAATTCTTCGCTGACAAAAAAATGCTTGACATATGCATAGAGGGACAGAATCGCGGGATAGTACTCACCCCCCTTCTAAAAACTAGTGAGGTCCTCCAAGAACCCCATCTAAGGGCGCGGGGCACGTTCAATGAAACTGAGGTAGCTAACGGGGAGAAAGCACTAATTGCTTCAGGGTTTTTTGAACTTGACGGTATCCGGCATGGTTTCACAAAACGAGCACCTGATTTAGATGAACACACCGGATTTACCTTCCAAGGTTCACGCTTGTTGGCTGATAAACCTAGTGGTCAAGCTAAGTACCCTTTGTCGGGTATTCGCGTTCTTGATTTCGGTATTGGCGGTGTTGGCGTAGAAACATCACGTTTACTTGGTGAATATGGGGCGGATGTTATCAAAGTTGAAACAAGAACATATCCAGATTTTATTCGCTTGGTGGCATTAAGTGAGACGTCCCCATCGTTTGTCTCCTCTTCACGAAGTAAACGCAGTTTTGGTTGCAACGTAAAAACTGAAGAAGGGTTAGCGATCGTCCATGAGTTGGTAGCGAAATCTGATGTGCTTGTTGAGAATAGTGCTACCGGGGTGATGGAATCACTGGGTTTGGGTTTCGAGGATCTCAAAGAAATTAATCCAAATATTGTCATGATAAGCAGTCAGTTAGTTGGCTCACGGGGTCCCAATAGCCACTGGACCGGGTATGGGCCTACAACACAAACATATGGGGGGTTGTTGCATCTCTGGGATTATGACGATGATGATGCGCCAGCTACGAATGGTACGATTTTTCCTGATCATGCTGCTGGTCGGTTATGTGCGCTTGCGGGGATCTCTTCTCTTATTGGCCGTGATGTCTCTGGAGATGCTACTCATACCGAGATCGCTCAAGTTGAAGTGGTTGTGAACATGATCGCAGAAAAGCTTTTACAAGAAAGCCTGATACCTGGCTCCACCGGCCCTCAGGGGAACAGGCATGAGCAACGCGTTCCCCGCGGCCCATTCCAATGCCAAGGTGAGGAACAGTGGGTCGTTATTTCCATTGATACAGACCAGCAGTGGATGTCGCTAGTAAATGCAATAGGTGCGCCAGAATGGGCGCAGAGTAAAGCGTTCAATACTGTTGAAGGACGATTAGAAAACAAGGGCCTTATCGAATCACATCTTGCTACTTGGACCAGCGATCAGAACCGTGATGACGTTTTCCACTTGTTGCAAGAGGCTGATGTTCCGTGTGGACCGATGATTATTGGCATGGAGATGCTTGAGGATCCGCATCTTGAAACCCGTGGTTGGACTCTGGAGATTGATCAACCCGGTGTTGGGTATATGAAATTGGAAGGTCCAGCGTGGGTAAGTGAACGCATGGGTGGCCCCATTACTTTCCCTGCTCCAGATTTAGCTGGGGAAACACGGGAAATAGCTGCGGAGGTTCTTGAGATGCCCGATGAAGCAGTAACGGATTTAATAAACCGAGGAATACTAGAAGTCTGAGGTTCAATGAAACATAATCCTGAAGGTGAAATCCTCACAACAATATCTGGTGAGATCGGCTGGTTAACCATCGCCAACCCACTAAATCGTAATGCGATGAACCTGACTATGTACCAACAAATACCAGCGGCAATCGCGAAAATCGTCAATGCAGGAATCCGAGTACTGATTGTCCAAGGCCATGGAGAAGAAGCTTTCGGCGCGGGATCCGATATTTCTGAATTTACGGAACTACGAACTCAAGAAAACGCAGGTACCTATGACAAAGCGGAGGCTGACGCACACGAAGCGCTCGAAAATACGCCCGTTCCTTCAATTGCCCTGATCAAAGGCCCTTGTCGCGGCGGAGGTTTAGCTATCTCTCTTGCCTGCGACCTACGCTACGCCAGTGATGATGCTACCTTTGCTGCCCCATCTGCCAAACTTGGCATAGCTTTCCCCCACCCAGCCGTAGAATCACTCGTCAATGCAATCGGAGATGCACATGCCCGCCACCTGCTCCTCACCGCAACGACTATTGACGCTAACGAAGCCTACCGAATCGGGCTTATCCACCAAGTAATGAAGGCCTCAACCCTTGAATCAGAAATAGTTTCTATCGCGACACAAATCTGTAAACTCGCCCCAAACTCGCTCACCGCCGCTAAAACAAGTCTGGCCAACCTCAAAGGCCACGCAACACAACAACAAGTTCAGGATGCCATAACCGCCTGCTATGTAAGCGACGACTACCAGGAGGGCATCGCTGCCTTTATGGAGAAACGCTCTCCTAATTTTGACGGTACGTGACTCTAGAATCTATGAAGTATGAGATGAAAGAATTAAAGGAAATACTATGAACGAATATCCGGTACAAGCAGGAAGTATGCTCTATACGCTGGTCGATCCAAATAAAGGGCATGAAGTCGCATATAACCGATGGTACGAGAGAGATCACTTCTATGCCGGTTGCCTTATTGGCCCTTGGCTTTTTGCTGGAAAGCGCTGGGTGGCAACACGAGAGTTAAAGGATCTACGATTTCCATCTGACAGTAACGTAACGACTCCAACTGATCGAGGATCTTATCTCGCAACATATTTTGTTCTAGAGGGTAAACATGATGAGCATTTCAAATGGGCTGCTGAGCAAGTATGGAACTTATACGCAAACGACCGAGGTTTCCCTGAACGACAGCACGCACATACTGTTATGTTCAACACCCCGTGGGCTTATTACAGGGACGACGACCATGTACCGATCGAACTTTCTTTTGACCACCCATATAAAGGACTAGGGAACGTCTTCCTTGACCGTTCCGAAGGGACTAGCGAAGATGAACTTCGCGACTATCTCGAAAGTGAAGCTTTACCAGCTCTTTTGTCCTCGGAATCCCAAGTGGCTTCTTGTGTGAATTGGAAACCGATCCCCCGAAACGATGACATTGACGGAAACGCACCAATGGATCTTGGCTCCCCTACAGGAAATGAAGAACGCACCAACCAAATGTTCTTTCTTGAAGATGATCCCCGCAACTTATGGAGCCTCTTTCATGACTATGCAAATTCAATCAATGAGTCAGGGCTTGCTAGTGTCTCATTAGCGGCGCCTTTCATTCCCACTATTGTTGGTACTGACATTTACACCGATCAACTCTGGTAGAAACGATAGCAAAGTTAGACTTGGTGACTATCCCACCAAAGGTCTAGCTCTTCTTCGGTCTTTTCCCTATCTAAATCAGGCCTATTCCGTTTTAGTTCCAAAAGAAATTTTAGAGCTTGTCCGACTTTTGGGCCTGGACCTACTGAGAAACGCTCCATAATTTCTTTCCCGTCTATGAGTGGCCGCTCAGCAGATTTTCTTTCGTCGTCTGCTAACTCCCCTATGCGTCGCTCCAAATCGTCAACATGATGATGAAGCTCGAGATGAATTCGTTCATGCCGGGAGGTACAATCTGACCGGACCAAATCATTTAGTTTTCCTAACAGGTGCCCCGCATCCCGTGCATATCTGCGAACTGCGGAGTCACCCCAACCTTGTGCATACCCTTTGAACCTTCCTGAAAGGCGGACTAATTCGCAAACATCACCAATAATCTCTTCTGCATATTCAAGCTGGCGGAGTCGCTTCCGAGTTATTTTAGCTCCGACAGCTTCATGGTGACGGAAGGTAACTCCGCCATCGTCGATCCTTCGAGTAGCCGGCTTTCCAATGTCATGAAATAGTGCTGCTAGACGAAGAACCAAATCCGAAGGAGTCTTTGCCGTTACTGCAATAGTATGCGAGAGAACTTCTTTATGCCGGTGAATAGGGTCTTGCTCAAGTCGAAGTGCCGGAAGTTCAGGAACGATCTTGTCAGCTAGACCGCTATCCACAAATTTCCAAAGTGCTTCAGCTACATCCTCATCCATTAGGACAGTATTAAGAGTTTCTCGTTGCTCTTTGACGCTAAGTTCCATGCCGGTGGCGGAGAAGGACGCTACTTCTCTTCCTTAAAGATTACATGCTTTCGTGCTATAGGGTCATACTTACGAAGCTCGATACGGTCGCGCGTATTGACCTTATTTTTATTCGTCACGTACGTATATCCTGTTCCAGCAGTTGATTTAAGTTTGATGACAGGGCGTTTATCACTTCCGGCTGGCATTTAAACCTTCTCTCCTCGTCGCCGCATATCGGCGAGGACGCTTTCAATCCCATTCTTATTGATTGTTTTGATGCCTTTAGCGCTAACAGTAAGTTTTACCCATCGCTTCTCGCTCGGTACCCAAAACTTCTTCACTTGGACATTAGGGTTCCATCGACGTCTGGTTTTCCGATGCGAGTGGGAAACGTTATTTCCAAAAGCTGGTTTTCTTCCGGTTACTTGGCAAATCCTTGACATAAATAGATTCTAACAATCCTATGAAAGTTTCCCCTACTCTCTGAAAATGTTTCTATCTCGGGCGACATTCTAAACAGTATGGATGAATGTACAGTTAACGAGTAGCAATAAGGATGATTTATAGATGACCTCCAAACGAGCTCACCCATACAAATTAAAGCAGCTATTCATAGGACTCCTATCAGTCGCCGTGCTGATGGCAAGCGCCCTGATCGCCAATATTAAATCTGCGCCAGATGCTTTCGCTGATCCAGGTGTTACTTCCGATGCATCGTGGATGCCATTTATCGGAGAGTACGATATCTGGTGCACTCTCGCTACCGGCGGAACCGGTTCATGTGGGAACCATCATTCAACATGGGGCATTGACTTTGAACTTCCATTTAATCACCCTATTTACTCCGCTGGAGCTGGAACAGTGAAACAAATATTCACTGGCTGTGGCCCTGCGACAGGATCAGGATATTGCAATGGAGGAGCAGGAAACTGGATTTCTGTCGACCACGGTGATCACTGGGCAAGATACATCCATCTAGCTTATGTCAACACTACTTTAAGTGTGGGCGATTGGGTCGAAGTAGGTGACTTAATCGGATATGCGGGCTGCTCGGGCTGTTCTTATACCGGAACCCATCTACATTATGATGAAACGCTTCCTCAAAGTCTTCCAGTAAGTAGGATTTACTTCGGTAAAATATATGCCTGCCATGGAACTACAAAAGTTACTTACCCGGATTACTTAGGGACAACAAATTGGCAAGAGGTTCCTTATGGAACCCCAATTCGTAATGATGGATACGAATGTGTTGATAATTCTGCACCAGGTGATCCATCAATGCCGGATTCAAATCAGATTGATCAGGATACGCCCGGCTTTCTTCCTGCTGGGTGGATTGGTGCTGAGAGTGGTGATCGGTTTGGTTCGGTGACTGATACTGGTGATTTTGATGGTGATGGGAGGATGGATCTTCTTGTTGGGGTTCCCGAGGAGAGTGTGGGCGCTATCGGTGATGCTGGTTTGGTGCATGTGATTTATGGTTCCGGCGGGTGGAGTAATAACGCTGGTTTCTATCAAAATACGTCGGGTTGGCCAGGTATTTCAGAGTCGGGTGACGGGTTTGGGTCAGCGCTCACAACGGGCGATTTCAACAATGATGGGTATGACGACATGGTGATCGGATCCCCTTACGAGGACCTTGGCGGTTCAAATCAGCTAGTTGACGCTGGCATTATCACCGTCGCGTACGGTTCAGCTTCAGGGTTGACCAATCCGGTTA
>CACFFD010000023.1 GCA_902565595.1 Actinomycetota bacterium | reverse complement strand
CCGAGAAGATCATGCAAATATTCCTGCTGGGGTAATCGCATTGTTACGAAAAGCTGATGGAATATGAACCAACACCGCGTTAAAGACCCGGATGACTCACTCATCCAAGATTTTATAGGGCTACATGATCATCAGGTTCGTCAAGACCGTGAACGACCGGGAGGAGATATGGAGATGACGTTCCTTGCTGAGGGGGACCAAGTAATTGAGCGCGCATTAGCAGCAGGACATGTCTTGTCAACATTGGTAATTGATTCCTCGAGGAAGAAGCCGCTCCCAGCTTGCATTCCAGATACTACGACGGTGCTGGTCTGCGAAAAACCTGTTATTTTCGCTATTTCAGGGCGGGCCAGTATCAGAGATCCGATCGGATCCTTTATCCGCCCTAAAGCATTGTCGTTCACTGATGAAATGAAATCAGCTAAGACTGTTGTAATTACAGAAAATGTTACAAATCCAACGAATATGGGCGCCCTCTTTAGAAACGCTTCAGCTTTAGACGCCGACCTTGTCTGTGCAGACTCAGCCTCATGTGACCCTCTGTATCGGAGGTCAGTGCGAGTATCTATGGGTCAAGTATTTGCAGTCAAGCATGCTCGGATCTCTAACCTTCAAGAAGGGTTAACAATGCTAAAGTCATCGGGATTTACCTGTGTTGGGCTGACACCTGATCCTCAAGCTGAAGATATATCAGGCCTAGCCCTTAGTGAGGAAACCCGAGTGGCATTACTAGTTGGGGCAGAGGGCGAGGGGCTCACTTCACTAACATTGGATAAGTGCGATTTGAGGTTCCGGATACCCATGTCAAGAAACGTCGACTCACTCAACGTCGCTACGGCTGCAGCTATTGCCTTGCATGCGGTAAGAGAGGCCCGGCGTCGTTAGCCTTCGAGCAGGCCGCAATTCTGTTGAGCGCGCATTAAAGTGCGAGAAGCAACTTCCCGGGCTTTATCCGCACCAATCTGCAGCAATCTCCGTGTCTCTGCTGGGTCAGCCTGCAGATCGGCGAATCGCTCTTGGATAGGAGTTAGAAGTTCAACGACCGCATCCGCTGCGGCAGTTTTGAGATCCCCGTATCTTTCAAATGAATCAGCCACTTTCTCAGGAGAAGTGTTCGTCGCCGCCCCAAGAATCGAAAGGAGATTAGAAACACCCGCTTTGCTTTCAAAATCAAATCGCACTTCGCCATCACTATCAGTTACTGCCCGTTTTATTTTTTTCCGGACGCTATCAGGGCTTTCCAGCACGTTTATTGTTCCATTTACAGAATGCTGGGACTTTGACATCTTTCGGTCAGGGTGCTGCAAGTCCATGACTCTCGCCCCAGCTGGAGGTATAACGTGTTCAGGGACAACAAAAGTTTCTCCAAAGCGGTGATTGAATCGTTCAGCAATATCTCTGGTGATTTCGATGTGCTGACGTTGGTCATCACCAACTGGAACCAAGTCAGTGTCGTAAAGAAGAATATCAGCAGCCTGAAGGGCAGGGTAGGTGAATAAACCTGCAGAGATAAAGTCACTACGATCAGACTTGTCCTTAAACGCCGTCATGCGACTCAACTCCCCATAGCTCACAGTGCATTCCATAAGCCAAGCTAATTGGGAATGCTCCGGAACATGGCTTTGAACAAATAATGTACACCTATCCGGGTCTAGCCCGACAGCCATAAGAAGCTGGGCGAGTTCTAATGTGTTGGATCTCAGCTCCTCTGCATCTTTCGGAAGTGTCAGGGCATGGAGATCCACTATGCAATAAACAGACTCGTGTTCCTCTTGATGATTTACCCAGTTCACAAGCGCGCCAAGAAGGTTGCCAAGGTGGAGGTCACCTGAGGGTTGGATTCCGCTAAAAACTCGAGCCATCTTGGCTAAGGTTATGCGAAGAATAGCAATCTGTGCGCTACCCAACGGGTGAAATCTTCTAAATAATGAATTAGAGCTAAGATTTACCTATGGAAACGATTCGAAAACCGCCAATAAATTACATTGAGCGGATAACTGCAACCTACTCAGCATTAGGGTATGAGCCATACGAATGGTATTTCGCTAAGGAAGATCCAAAACTTGCTGCTATTTCCAAACCTTTGTCGGAAAGTAGGCTAGGGGTTATTGCAACAGGCGGAATATATAAAATTGGACAGGTCGCCTTTACGTACAAGGACGATGTGACCTACCGAGCGATTCCATCAGATGCCAGTTCAGATGACTTGCGAGCAACGCACTTTGCGTATGACCTCACAGACGCAAGAGAAGACATTAACGTCGTCTTTCCTATCGAAGCTTTGCAGGAAATACAGAATGAAGGCCTAGTTAAAGAGCTAGCCCCGTCTTTCTTCACATGCATGGGGGGAATATATTCACAACGACTGGTCAACGAGGAGCTAGCACCCGCATTGGTCCAGCGATGCTTAGATGATGAAATTGACGTAGTCCTCCTAATCCCTGTCTGACCTGTGTGCCATCAAACCGTGGGTTTGATAGCGCATCAGCTTGAATACGCAGGTATCCCAACAGTATCTATTTCCACAGCGCGAGATATTACATCGGCAGCGAGAACCCCAAGAGCAAGTTTTCTTGATTTTCCTCTTGGTCATACCACTGGAAAGACAAATGACTTTAGCTTGGCACACAGTATCGTCTCTCAATCACTCACTCTGCTGGAGAGAACAACCGGGATCGCTCTAGAGGACCTTCCGCATCGATGGAGTGAAACTGACAATTGGAAAGATGACGTTTTCCCAGCTGGAGGGCCTCGAAAAATTGATGAACAGGATGTAATCGATGACCGCTTAGAGCGATGGGAAGAGCCACAGTACCAGTCTGAAGGTGATATAGAAGCAGCGATTCGAACTCACCAAGGCAAGGAGTGCTTGATCTGCAGTGGGGTAGACTACTAGCACTGGATTTCCCTTTGGGGCGAAGTCCTCAAATAATCCAGTGAAAACGCCTACGAAAGCAAAATTTGCGACGAGGGTTCACTCCTTAAGAGCCGTTCGCATCTAAGGTGAGACAGTGGCATATGAAGTAGAAACCTCCGTTTTCGCAGGGCCATTCGATCTGCTTTTGCATCTGATCCTCCAAGACGAAGTGGACTTATATGAGGTTTCACTCGGTTCTATCGTTGATGCGTATTTGCAAGAAATCGCAAAGATGGAAGATGTCGACCTTGGAGTTGCTACTGAGTTTCTTCTCATAGCTGCGACGCTTGTCGAACTCAAAAGCAGACGGCTTCTCCCGAACAGTGCCGGTTATGACCTAGACGATGAACTCGCTCTTTGGGAGGAACGAGATCTCCTCCTTGCGCGTCTTCTTGAATGCAAAACTTTTAAAGATGCTTCTCGATCATTGGAGAACCTAGCATTTGATGCAGCTCTGTCTTATCCCCGAACTGCAGGAATGGAAGAACAGTTTTTGGGATTAGTTCCCGACCTATTAGTGGGCGTTACTCCACAAGACATAGCGGACGCTTATCAACGGGTAACGGCCCCTAAGCCATCGATCGATTTCTTCCATGTCACTCCAGTGAAATTGACGGTTGCCGAGACAGTTGACAGATTGATCGGAGAGATCGAAAGACAAGGCAAAACAACGCTACGGGAATTGACTAATAACGCTGTAGACAGAATAGAGATCGTCGTGCATTTTCTTGCGATCCTTGAAATGTACAAGCAAGGTATTGTCGAACTGACCCAGTTGTCTACTTTCGGAGCTCTTACTATTGAATGGGTTGGGCTAGATAATATCAATGACCTTTCTTCTATCGATGCATATGAGGGGTGATCAAAATAACTGACGAATACCGAAGAGCTATTGAAGCTATCATCCTCGTTTCTGACAACCCTGTCGGGTCCAATATGATGGCGCAACTATTAGAAATCCCGAAGAAAAAAGTCGAGAAGATCTGTGAAGATCTCGCAAAGGAGTACGAGGAGGACAATCGGGGATTTGTACTTACAAAGGTTGCGGGAGGGTACCGTTTCCAATCGCACCCTGATACCGCACCGTATGTTGAGCGTTTCGTCCTAGAAGGGCAGAACTCCAGACTTTCTGCTGCTGCGCTTGAAACGCTAGCCATTATCGCATACAAGCAGCCAATTTCTCGTATGCAGATTTCGGCGATACGCGGAGTTGACGTCGATTCTGTTGTCAGGACATTACAGCAACGCGGTTACGTCTACGAAGTTGGGAGAGATGCCGGCCCAGGCGCTGCTGTCCTTTTTGGAACAACGTCGCTATTTCTTGAAAGAGTAGGACTGCATTCACTAGAAGACTTACCAGCACTTGCCGACTTTGTTCCAGGCGCTGATGTGGTGGAAGCTCTTGAAAGCGGGCTCCGCCCAGAACCCCTTAAAGCTCAACCAGTAGAGTCAGACCAGGGGCTTTCTATGCAGTCCGGAAAAGATACACCGCCGGCGACGTAGATCTGTGGAGCAGGAAACAACTGGTACAGAAAAGCTCCAGAAAGTCCTAGCACGCCTTGGGATCGCTAGTAGGCGGGTCGCTGAAGTCATGATTTCTGAAGGCCGGATTAGGGTCAACAATGAAGTAGCGACCATAGGTCAAAGAGTGGACTCTTCAAAGGACGAAGTGGAAGTTGACGGAATCCGAGTAAGTGTCAAGCCTGACCTCGTCTACTACCTTATGTATAAGCCTATTAACGTCGTATCGACTGCGAGTGACCCTCAAGGACGTAAAACAGTGATGGATTTTATTCCGGCGAATCCTCGCGTATTTCCCGTTGGCCGCTTAGATCGAGAAAGCGAAGGACTACTCCTGCTAACAAATGATGGGGAGATGACCTATCGACTAACGCATCCTTCATTTGGAATACCGAAAGAATACTTCGTTACTATTTCCGGGAAGATATCGCGCTCAACGCTTCGGACATTACGAGAAGGAGTTGACCTTGAAGATGGGAGAACATCACCAGCGAAAGTTTCACAGGTGGAAAAAGGATTACTGAGAATAGTCATTCATGAAGGCCGCAATCGACAGATTCGAAGAATGTGTGCTGAAGTTGGTCACCCTGTCCATCGTTTAATAAGAACAAGGATAGGGCCCATCAGCGATAGACAATTACCGCCTGGGACATTTCGAGAATTAACAATGAAGGAAATACGAAGTTTGGAGAGTGCTGTAGCGAGTGTTGAGAGCGACGAATAGCCATGTTCGTCATTATCGGGGAAATACTCTCAGCTTTCTCAGCAACCAAGACTAATATCTTAAGAGTGGGCGTAGGATCAATAGGCAACGTATTCATCGCTCTTTCCCGTTAGGGAGGCTGAAATGAGTGGAAAAGCAGGGATCATAGGACTTGGACTTATTGGCGGTTCAATCGGCATAGCGCTTCGTGAAGCAGGCTGGCATGTCGTAGGTCAGGATGTAGACCAAGAGCGAGAAAATCTTGGGCTAGAGATCGGTGCAATCGATGAAGTTGGGACCATGAAGGACGTCGATGTTGCTTTTGTTGCCACTCCCGTTAGTAGCGTCGTCTCTGGAGTCCGGCAAGCACTTCATGAAGGGGCGAAAGCCGTTACCGACGTTGGAAGCGTTAAGGGTTCCATTGTGCAAGAAATAAATAGCCCACAATTTGTCCCTGGTCATCCTATGGCCGGCAGCGAACAAGAGGGTATCCGAGGAGCGAGAGGGGATCTCTTTCGAGGAGCAGCATGGGTTCTGACTCCCGCTGAAATTACCGGTGATGAATACTTTGCAAGTGTGAGAGCGACAGTAGTTGAACTTGGAGCTGACGTAGTTGTCATAGATGCAGACTCCCATGATGAAGTTGTGGCCGTCGTATCCCATGTGCCCCATTTAACAGCGGGCGCTCTTATGAGAATCGCCGATGACCATTCCCAAGAACACCTTCCGCTTCTTCGCTTAGCAGCTGGTGGTTTTAGGGACATGACGCGGATAGCAGCAGGGCATCCAGGTATCTGGCCTGATATCTGCATTGATAATTCTGATGCCATCCTAAGAGTCATAGATGAAGTGGTTAGGTCGCTTGAACAAACACGAAATAACATTGCTGCGAAAGATAGAGATGCCCTACTAAGGGAGCTGGAGCAAGCAAGAACAGCGAGAGTGAATCTCCCAACTGGAGTTCCTGATGATATTGACTTAGATGTTGTCCGGATCCCTGTTCTTGATCAACCAGGGGAGCTCGCAAGCCTAACGAGGTTAGCAACGGAGATTGATGTCAATATTTATGATCTTGAAATAGCGCATTCATCAGAAGGCGAGCGAGGTGTTGTCATTATGGTTGTGCCTGCGGACAAGAGCGAGCGACTTGTCGGCGGACTTATGTCAAATGGCTATCGACCTTCGGTTAGGGCCATGGAGTAGCTATGCTACTTATCGACTCTCTTGTCGTGCCACCGGATGTCACCCTTGATATTCCAGGTTCAAAGAGTATTACTAACAGGGCCCTAATAGTAGCTGCGTTAGCTGATGGTGAATCTGTTTTATCGGGTGCTCTATTTTCTCAAGACACTCTCGTGATGATGGATTCCTTGCGGAAGCTAGGCGTTGAAATATTGCCTAATCATGATGGCTCTTCAATATCTATCCGTGGGGTAGGGGGCGCGTTGGGAAGCACATCCGATGCTCTTTGGGTTCATCAAAGCGGAACTACAGCACGATTCTGCCTTCCTCTAGCAGCGCTTTCTGGTGAAAACGTAAAGATAGATGGGGATAAGCAAATCAAAAACCGCCCCCATGCACAGCTTTGTGGCGCTCTCGAAGCTCTTGGCGTGCAGATCGAATACCTCGAAGAGTCGAATACGTTTCCTATGGTCGTAAACGGGAGAAATCTGAAAGGCGGCGAAATTGCCCTTGATGGAGGAACTTCTAGTCAATTCATTTCGGCTCTTCTTTTAGCTGCCCCATGCTTTCCCGATGAATTAGAAGTTCATATAGAAGGGGATTTGGTTTCCAAGCCATACGTCGATATGACAGTAGCTGTCATGAAGTCGTTCGGCGCAGAGATACACCAAGCCGAAGATAGAAAATATGTGATTTCGCCGACTGGGTATCGCTGCACAGAATACGTTGTTGAGCCGGATGCTTCCGCTGCGTCGTACTTTTTCGCAGCAGCAGCAGTGTCTGGAGGGAGCGTCACTGTAAATGGATTAGGAAGTCAATCCATTCAAGGAGATATTCGATTTACCGAGATATTAGAAAAAATGGGGGCTGAGATTATTTCCGGCGATAATTCACTTTCTGTGGTTGGAGCCGGAAAGCTTATCGGAGTTGATGTATCGATGAAAGAAATATCAGATACTGTCCCTACGCTTGCTGCTATTGCTCCATTTGCGTCTGGAGTTACCAATATCCGTGATGTTGCTTTCATAGCCCAGAAAGAGTCGGATCGGATAGCGGCGTTGATAGCTGAACTTCGTAAGGTCGGGATCAAAGCCGAAAAAACAGAAACAGGTATGGAAATTCACCCAGGAGAAGTAGAGATGGGAACCATACATACTTACGATGACCATCGAATAGCGATGGCGTTCTCTATTCTGGGCCTGGCGGCCTCGGGGATTACACTTGACTTTCCCCAATGTGTTGGGAAAACGTTTCCAACGTTTTTTGATGTTCTCGATCAAGTTCGTTCTGCAGGTGACGCAACACTCAGCATTATTGCTATCGATGGACCAGCTGGCTCAGGAAAATCAACTCTTGCAAAGCAGGTGGCTGACCAGTTAGGTCTGGGTTATTTAGATACTGGCGCTATGTATCGGAGCGTTGCGGCAGTGGCATTAACAGATGCATCCTCGTTGGATGATGAAGCAGAGATAGCATCGATCGCTGAGCGTATAAAAATAGAATTCGAGAATGAAAAGGTTTATGTGGATGGGAAGGACCTCACAGAGGACATTCGGAGCCCTGATGTTAATGCGGCAGTTAGTCAAGTAGCTGCAAACCCCGGTGTGAGGTCAATAATGCGGCGTCAACAACGATCATGGGCCAGAGTTCGTGGGGGAGGAGTCCTTGAAGGTCGTGATATCGGCTCGGTCGTATTCCCGCATGCTCGACTGAAGGTATATGTCACTGCAACTGCAGAGGAACGGGCGAGGCGTCGTAGTTTGGAGTCCGGTCGTGCAGTCGAAGACATCACAGAGGAGATACTGCAACGCGACACCAAAGACAGTACCCGTGGGGATTCTCCTTTAGTAGCTGATGAAGATGCCGTTATTATCGATACAACAGGGAAAACAATCCAAGAGATCTCGGACTATATTGAGGAATTATTCCGCAGATGACGGCATTTGAACAAGCACGAGAATCAATGGATTCAGAAGCGTCGCTTCCTTCCCGGCTTCTCTACGTCTTTCTCAAAGGGGTCGCGAAAATAGCATTTTTTCTCTATTTCCGCGTCTACGCAAAGAACAGTAATGCATTGCCGAAGAACGGCAGGGTTATTGTTGCGCCTACCCACCGGTCAAATCTTGATGTTCCTCTAATAAGTGCTACCTGCCGCCGAAAGCTTTTCTTTCTGGCTAAAGGTTCGTTGTTTGTGACAAAATTCTGGGCATGGGCTCTGCCTGGAATGGGTGGAATACCATTGGATCGTTCATCTAAAGCTGACAAGTCGGCTCTCAACGCGTCTCTCAACGCGCTTCGCCAGGGGAAAGCCCTTACCGTATTTCCTGAGGGGGAACGAAAATCTGGTCCAACAATCTTTCCGATTCTAGATGGGGCTGTCTGGCTTGCCGCGAAAGCTGAATCCCCAATACTTCCAGTTGCTATAGGGGGGTCGGAAAAGGCGATGCCAAAGGGAAAGTTTTTTCCTCATCCGCGGCGTGTTGTGATTCTCTACGGAGAAATGATACCGCCCCCGAAACCAGTGGAAGGTGAAAAGAGGGTTTCACGGTCAGCGTTAAAGGAGTACTCGGACAGCTTGCACGCAATCCTTCAAGGTCTTTTTGATGAGGCTCAAACTATTGCAAGATCCTGAAAAATTTATCTCCAGAGCTTATAGAAGAGACGTCAAGACGTCGGAAGCTTCTATAGACCTATCGTCAATAGCGCTTTCAGCTTCAGGCCCTACTAACCCTACCTTTGAGAAAAACCCGATGGCCTGAATTAGTGAGCGGAGTTCTCGCGGGGGAGGAAAGTATTCTTCTTCGAGGACAAACCGGAACTCTTCCACGCCGTCAATTGGATCGAGCGCTTCCAAGACGGCGACCACTAGTTCTTCTGGCGCAGATGCTCCAGCTGTCACTCCGACGGTTCCAGTCAGCCCTTTGGGAACTTCTGAAGCATGATTTATCCGGTGCACTTCCTCGCATCCGACCTCAATGGCAAGTCGCTCTAGTGCTCGTGTATTGGATGAATTTGCTGATCCGATGACGATGACACTATCGCATCGTTCCGCTATGGACATGAGCGCGCCCTGCCGGTTTGTTGTAGCGAAACAAAGGTCGCTTCTTCCTGGAACAGCCAGTGAGGGGAAACGCTTTTGTGCTGCTTCTAAAACAGATTCCCAATCGCGGTGGCTAAGCGTAGTTTGCGCCAAGAGGGAAACTTCACCGGTGAAGTCAGGAAGATTCTCTACAGATGAAACGGATTCCACTATATGTGTTTGCTCAGGGGCAACCGCCATCGTGCCCAATGCTTCCTCGTGCCCCTCGTGGCCGACGTAGATAATATCGTGGCCTTTATTTACTCGGACTTTTACTTCGTGGTGGACCTTTGTCACTAGGGGGCACACGGCATCGACAACGAAGGGGCTTTGTTGTCGTGCTGATGCTACAACTTCTGGGGCTGACCCATGTGCACTCAGCATCACGGGATATCCGGAGGGGACTTCGCTGATGTCATCAACGAAGATAACTCCTAGTGCTTCAAATCGCTCAACAACGATTTTGTTATGAACAATTTCGTGATAGCAATATACGGGGCTAGGGAAAGCGCGAATCAGCCATGCAAGCGCTTTGATTGCCATTTCTACGCCAGCGCAAAAGCCTCGGGGGGGAAGCGAGAACAACCTTATTTATCGCCATATATATAGTGTGGCGTGAAAACACGGTTATTTGCACTTCTCTGGGTAACTTCTGAATTTTCTTCGCTTCTTGGATGGTTTCCACCGAAGGCTTGGGTTGGGCAATAACCTAGAGAGTATGTCTTCTCCACGCGTAATTGATGTTGTAAAGGGTTCTCCAGCTGATATGGCTGGGGTCCTAGTTAATGACATTCTCCTTTCGCTGAATGGAGAAATACCGAGAGATGTGATTCAGTACCAGCTGCTCACGGATGAAGCAAATGTTGATTTAGAAGTGCAACGAGGGGGGCTTCCATTCGAAATAGAAATCCAAAAAGAAGAAGGGCAACCTCTGGGGGTTACGGTTCATTCAGCTCTTTTTGACCAGATCCGAACATGTGATAACCATTGCGAATTTTGTTTTATATACCAACTTCCTCCTGGTATGCGACAAAGCCTCTATGTCAAGGATGATGATTATCGGCTTTCGTTCCTGTATGGAAACTTTACTACGCTTACTCGTTTTACAGAAGCAGACCTCGAAAGAGTGATCACAGAAGGCCTTTCCCCACTCAACGTAAGTATCCATGCTACTGATCCCGATGTTCGAAACGAGATGTTACGAAATCGCCGTGGAGGACCCAGTTTAAGATGGCTCGAGGCGCTTCTCGGTAATGGGGTTAGTGTGCATGGTCAGATCGTGGTGTGCCCCCGATATAAACGACGGGGCTGTTCTCGATGACACGCTTTGCACAGTTTTTGAAAGCTATCGTTCGCTGCAGTCTCTCTGTGTTGTGCCTCTTGGAGTAAGTAAGTATTCGAAGGAAGGCCGAATGCGCCCCCACACCGCAGATGAAGCAAGCGCTGTGATCGACCTTGTTGGACACTGGCAAGAACTCTTTCTCCATGCCACTGGGAGGCGGATTGTTCATGCAGCTGACGAATACTATCTAATGGCGGGGCGCCCATTCCCTGCCGTAGAGACTTATGAGGGCTTTGGCATGTATGAAGACGGTGTTGGAATCTATCGGACTTTTGAGCAGGAATTCCACGGAAGAGTTACCGAGCCCACAAACCCAGCCGAAGGTTTTTTCGCGTGGGTCGATAGTGCTCCAGCAGAAGGCTACAGGGCGGAACGGAACCCTTCCCGCCCACTCACAATCCGCAAGAAAAAGACAGGCAATATTGGAGTATTAACCGGAGATTACGGAGCTCAACTGCTTTCTCCGCTTATAGAGGAATTAGGAAGAGATGACGTCAGGGTTATTCCTGTTTCAAATAGTTTCTTCGGCGGAAACATAGGAGTCGCCGGGCTCATGGTTGGGGAAGATATTGCCAAGGCGCTATCAAAGGAACCATCGGAAGACAGGTATCTCATACCAGATGTTTGTCTTTCTCAGGGAAAATTTCTGGATGGTGTGACGCCTGATGACCTCCCTCGACAAGTTGAAATCGTTGCAACAGATGGAATTGCCCTTCGGAATGCACTGGAGAAGAACAATGCCTAGGAAACCAGTCGTCGCAGTTGTAGGCCGCCCCAACGTAGGGAAATCTACCCTTGTCAATAGGCTTATAGGAAGCAGGAAGGCCATTGTTGAAGAACGGCCTGGTGTAACCCGTGATCGTAACGATTTTGAAGTGGAATGGGCTGGGAAGGAGTTCACCCTTGTCGATACCGGCGGTTGGCTCCCCAACACAAGCCAAGCAACAGCACTTGATAATAAAGTCAGTAAACAGTCAGAGCACGCAATTGAAGAGGCAGACTTAGTCCTCTTTGTTGTTGATGTCCGTATCGGGATCGCAGCTGAAGATGCACTTATCGCAGAGAAACTCCGAAGTCGCACTAGCCCTAGCTTTGTCGTTGCCAATAAAGTAGATGACCCCGCTCATGAGGCTGCAATGTGGGAATTCATGTCGTTAGGGTTGGGAGAACCCAAACCAGTTTCAGCGTTACACGGAAGAGGAACGGCTGACCTTCTCGATGCGGTGATTGCCAATTTTTCATCAGGTGAACCGTATGAAACTGATTCTGACGAGGATGAGGAAACCCAAGATAGCGATGACATGATTGCCGTAGCGATAGTTGGGCGACCAAATGTAGGAAAATCCACCTTGTTTAACAAGCTTATTGGCTCCGAGCGAGCGGTAGTCCATGATCAGGCAGGGACAACCAGAGATGCGATCGATACGGTGATAGAAACTGATCTGGGGCCCATGCGGTTTGTTGATACAGCGGGAATGCGACGGAAAGCACGGATAAGTGAAGACACCGAATACTATTCGCTTATACGGGCTCTAGAAGCTATCAACAATGCAGATATAGCGCTTCTTGTTGTCGATTCGACAGTGGGTGTGACCCATCAAGATCAACGACTATCCGAACGGATAGACGCAGCTGGATGTCCAATAGTTGTCGTCCTCAATAAATGGGAACTTCTTCGAACTGATGAGCGTGAACTTCTGGTTGAGCAAGTGGAAATGAAATTAGGATTTCTCGCTGACCCTCCGTTGATGAAAATTTCAGCGCTATCTGGAAAAGGAATCCATCGGCTTTTTCCAATTTTGGGGGAGACGATCCACGGGTATCACAGGCGTATACCGACACGAGAAGTGAATCTGGCAATAAGTAAAGCCCAGATTGCGCACCCAGCTCCAGCTGGAGGGCGAGTCCTTTATGCCACACAGGGGTCTATCGATCCTCCTACCTTCACGTTTTTTGTTAATAAGAAGCTCCCACGCACGTACATACGCTACTTGGAGAACCAATTACGTTCTCAATTAGATTTAGGGTCAACTCCCATAAAAATACGTGTGAGAAACAGAAATACGTGACCTTTACATCATCTCTGACCTGCTGAAATGGCAAGAACAAGAGAAAAAACGTTGTTGAGGCCCTTATAAGAGGTGCAGGCCGTTTTCCGGCGCTACGCTTGTGATGTCATGGAAACTCCATTTTTAGTGGCTTTAGCTGTTATGTCGGCTGCAGCGGCATATGCCTGGAGCAGATCAGCTCGTCTCCGTCTCCGCCTCCTTGCGCGCCTAGAAGCTGACCTTCATGACCTGAAGGAATTGGATTCAGTAGCTCAACGAAAAGCAATTGCGTTGACCAGAGGCGATTACCGAAGAGATCTGCATGCAGTAATGACCTACATCCTCATTGCGCTCGTCTCGTTTATTGTCGCCTTCACCAACTCTCTTTCATCGGTAGCGCTCTTTTCTCTATTGGCAATACCGGCTATGTTCTCCCTTCTCTACAATCGCAACGCGGTGCGAGAGGCGAGACTAAGCGGCGAGCGATTTGAAATGGAAAAACGGGCAGAGGAAGCTCTCAACCAAGAGACTTTAGCGCCGCGAGCTTGGGCCAGTCGCCTAGCCCCAGACGAACTACCAAACTTCTCGGGATTTGAAGTGGGGCGTATCTACCAAGCAGGAACGGGTCTTATGGCAGGAGACTTCTTTGACCTATACAAGGTCTCTGATTCAAGGCTCGTTGCCGTAGTTGGAGATGTCGCTGGGCATGGAATCGAATCAAGCATTACTGCATTTCAAGCTAAGTATCTCCTGAGAGTTTTTCTCGAACAGTTCCGAGACCCTGCGCAAGCTTTGGAGGAACTGAACGCACAGATGGCCGGAAGCGACCGTTTAGAGGAGTTTATCTCTCTTGTCGTTGTCGTTTTCGACACAGAGGCCGGAACGCTGCGCTTTGCCAGTGCCGGCCACCCAGCGGCTTTCCTCTGGCACCAGCGAGAAGTCCGTCCGTTAACTGCTACCGGCCCATTACTGATGCTGAACCCGAAAGCAACTTATATCAGCCGAGAAATCCCCCTAGAAGAGGGCGATATGATCCTGATGTATACCGACGGACTGGCTGAAGTTCGAAACGGCGAAGACCTTTTCGGCGAGGACCGGATCGCCCAACACATTATCCGCGACCCTGGAATATCTCCTGACGTGCTTACGAAGACCCTTCTTGAGTCTGCTAGAGACTTTTCACGTGAGGCGATCGAGGATGATGTGGCTATTTTGGCCATTCGACGCGAGTAGAGAGACCAATGCCTTGGTGCGTATCTTGCGATAAGTTTCTTAATCCTGCTTCTATTGAAGAAGTAGGGAGCTGCCCACAATGTGGAGAGATGGTCGAAATGGGTGAATTCAGTACCGATAACCAAGAAGAAGTAAAGGTACCATGGCACTTCTGGGTTGGTGTAGCAGCTGTTATCGCATACTTAGGTTGGAGATTAATTCAGGGAGTAGGGCTTCTATTCTGGTAACAACAGTCTTTTCCAGTTGCCTATTGAGTTAAATGAAATTAGACATCAAATAGTAGAGAATCGAATACAAATGACACGACATAGAAATTGGTTACGTCAAGAACCAAAAGATTTCAAAGGAAAGTCCTTACGGAACAAAAAGTTCACAAAACGGTACCTGTTTGACGCTGACTTTCGAGAATTAGACCTTAATGGGGCACTCTTCGATGAAGCGATGTTAGAAGGTGCTCGATTTGACAACTCTTCGCTTATTCAAGCGTCAATTCGTAATGCGCATCTTGCACATACCAAATTTCGTAACGTGAATCTCGTAAATGCCGACCTAAGTTATGATCGGGATTTTCCGAGGAAAAAAAACAGCTGTTTCTATGCTGATTTTTCTCACTCAACTATGGATAACGCAAACTTTTCACGTTCTCCGCTTACCTATGCTCGATTTGAGAGGGCAACGCTGGCGCAGGCTAACTTTAACCGAGCCACGATGATTGCAGCTGACTTTACTTCTAGCAACATGCAAAACAGTGACCTGCGTTTCGCAAACTTAAGTAGGGCGAAACTGGTAGGTTGCGACTTGCGGGGAGCGAACCTTAGTTTCACAAATCTCACAGGGGCTAACCTCGAAGGAGCTATCTACGATCACACAACGCTATGGCGAGGGACGAGATACAACCAGAGGACAAGGTGGGTCGACGGGAAACGTCAACCTCCACCGCTTCGAGATGCTTCTACTGAACTAAGTTAAAAGATCTAACCGGCAGTATTTTCACCGTTACGTCTTAGAGTTAAAATCTTAGAAGCTTGCGTCTTTTGTGTAACCCAGTTAGTTTGTTAGAACTATTAAAGACCTTCCTTTCGCACGAATTGTTATCGGTTCAGTGTGAAAACTAAGCGGGGTGTTTAAAACTAAATGAGAGGGTAAAAATGAAAAAAAACATTTTTAAGTTATTAGCGCTCCTAGCGATTTTTAGCTTCGTTGCCGTTTCCTGTGGAGACGATGATGACAGTGGCGATAGCAGCGCAACCGGTTGTGGATATGCCACCGAAGGTGATGTTCCTGGAATTGATAAGGAAAACGGAATCTTTAAGATTGGTACATCGCAACCATTTACGGGCCGTGCAGCTGTTGCTGGTGAGGCATTGCTTGGTGGACTCCAAATGGCTGTTGATGAAATTAATGCCAATGGCGGTATTGACGGATGTATGTTCGAACTGGCTTGGGAAGATGACCGTTTTGAAATTGAACAAATGGTTACCAACGTTAGGAAACTCATCGATGTTGATAATGTATGGGGTTTTGTTGGAACAGCCGGATCACAGGCGATTCCTTCAACATACCCGGCGATAGAAGCAGCTGGCACTCCACTGTGGGGTCCGATCTCTCCTGCTAACCAGGACATTAAAGAGGTATACCTGACGAACCCGACACGAACTGAGCAAGGGAGAATCTGTATTGATTACTTCGTTTCTCAGGGCGCAACAAAGATTGCGGTTATTGGGCAAGATAACGAACTCGGTGCTGAAGCATTTGCCGCTATCGAGATCCAACAGCCAGTTCATGGTTATGAGATTGTTGCCGAAGAAGAAATCGAAGTGTTGTCAGATGTTGTTGCACCAGCCGTTCTTGCAGTTATTGACTCAGAGGCAGACGCAGTGCTCACCGCATTGGACAATGCGCAGAACGGCCTAGTGCTCGATGGATTCCACGAAGCTGGTTTCAATCCTATGGTTTGTTCAGATGCTGGTTCTTCAGGAGCTGGCGGTGGAAACACTGTTTCTCTTGCAACCCCTGAAGCAGCCGACGGCTACTTAGGTGCGCTACAGGTAGCGCTACCAGATACTGATAGCGAATTTGTTAACGCATGGCGAGACCTATGGGCAGCCTACGAGGGGCCAGGTAAGGACGGAGCAGCGAACTTCAGTCTCCAGACCTACTCAATTGCTCAAGCGTTCTTCCAGCTGATTGACCGCTTGGATGGAAACTACTCGTATGAGAATTTCCACGCCGTTGCCGAAACTCTTGTGGATGACCCAATCCTCGTTCCTTCAATTCCACCAATCGCATGTGGACCACTACCAGGTGGACACCAATGTGCTGCTGGTGCCGGTGTATCTGAATATGATTCAGAAACGGATAGTTGGACGCAGGTCAAGCCATTTGAAAGCGCTGCAAGCTAATTAAACGAATTACAGGTACGGGGAATGTGAAAGCATCCCCGCACCTAAATTCTCTGCTTTGCACATAAGTTCAAATAAATTCGAGTGAATCGTGAATAACCTCTTACAACAAATAGTCGCTGGCGCCGAAGCTGGTTCTTACTATGCGCTGATTGGTCTGGCCATTGTTGTTGTTATGAAATCTACTGACGTTCCAAACTTTGCCCAAGCGGAGATGGGTCTTCTCGCCGCCTATATGTGCTGGTGGCTCGCAGATGGTGATCAAGTCGGCTGGCCATTCTGGTTTGCTATTCTTGTTGGACTTCTTTTCGCAACTGTCTTTGGTGCTGCAGTTCAATTTTTTCTTATACGCCCTCTAACCGGATTATCGAATCAGCCTTTGGCTATTCTCGCATCATTAAGTTTGGGCTGGGTATTGATCGACGGTTTTCAGGACAATGGCCTTCCAGGTTTCATCGACTGGATACCTGGTTTAGGAGGGGGTTACCCATTTGGGGTAGCAATTACGCTTGCCATCCTTTCCGTTCCCCTCACATATATTGTTATGACTAAATGGGTTAAAAAGATGGACGTCGTTGACCATTTTCCATTGTTGTTATTAACTATCGGGCTTACTTTCGCCTTGGGGTCACTAATCGAAATTTTCTTCGGCAATAATCCTCAGAAGTTCGAAACTCCTTGGTCTGGAGTTAACTTCGATTTGGGATCTACCAGAATTGGGTGGGACCAGGTCGTATCGATAGCGATGGGTATCATCATTGCTGTCGGTTTGGCTATCTTCTTTAGGACTAAATGGGGAGTAAGAATGCGAGCAATCGCAGAAGATGGAACAACGGCTCGTCTTCTGGGTATTAACGCTGGTGTTATTTCTTTGATTGCTTGGGCAATAGGGGGACTCGTGGCCGGAGCAGCGATGACTTTGAAAGCCGGTTCAACTGTTCTCGAGCTCGGAAGCGCAGAAGGATTAATTCTAAAAGGTTTCATCGCTGCGGTTCTTGGCGGCTTCGTTTCCCTACCTGGCACATTTCTAGGAGGGATGGTTGTTGGTGTAGCAGAAGCTGTAGCAGGTGGGCAGATCAGTACGAGCCTACAACCTACCATGGCGCTTCTCATCGTCGTCGTCGTTCTCTTCATCTACCCAGAGGGCTTAACTCGAGAAGCCAAACTTCGAGAGGTTTAGTTGAATGTCTCAAGTTAAAACAAACTCCTCGGGATACCCCCTATACCCACCGAAACCTGCAGGAATCAAAGGCCAGCAAAAACTGCTTACTGCAATATTGACCTTCGGATTTCTCGCATTTCTCCCATGGATCCCCATATTTGGATGGCTGACAATCTTTGATACCGGAACCAACTACGGGCTTGGGAATCTAGCCTTCGTATTTGCCTATGCTGCTGCGGGAATTGGATTCAACTTCCTGATCGGCTACTCCGGAACGCTAGGCCTTGCCCATGCTGGCCTTTTCGCTATTGGCGCGTACGGATCAGCAATCCTCTCTGCGCCACCTGAATGTCTTGAACCAACGTGTGAGACGATCATTCGTCCAGCTGTTTCAGGCTATGGCTGGCCGTTCCTTCTAACGATACCGATCGTGTGTTTTTTCGCAGCGATCGTCGGCGTCGTTGTTGGATTTCCAGCAGCTCGCCTCAAAGGCTTCTATCTGGCCATAGCCACACTGGCATTGGGTGAACTAATCGTTAAACTCATCAGTCTTGATGAAAAACTATGGTCCGGGTTAAAGACAAATGGGGGAACTGGAAAGCAAGTCCAGATCTTCGAATTTTTTGGATCTGGGCAGCTCAAGAGCGCCTACTTCCTTTCTCTCGTATGTCTACTGATCACCTTTGTGGGCTATGTGATCTATACAGAAAACCGTCTCGGGCGAACCCTTAAATCAGTCCGCGACATTGAAATCGCAACTGGGCCACTGGGAATCTCATCAACGTACTACAAACTTATAGCCTTCGGATTGTCTGGATTTGCCGCAGCCCTTGCTGGGGTCGCATGGGCGCAGAATAGCGCTTTCGTGAATCCGTCATCATTCAAAACCCGCCTTCTGGTGTTTCTCCTTGTTGTCCTGATTCTTGGTGGACTCGGAAAGCTCTGGGGGCCTCTTATCGGCGCAGTAATTTTCGTCTATCTACGTCAAGAATTCCAGGACTCCCAAAAACTCTTATTCTTCCTTATCGGTACAGCCCTGATGATAGCGATTTTAATTCTCCCCAAGGGTGTCGCATCGTTACCGGATAGATTCGCGGACAGTCGATGGGTGCAGGACCTTCGGCGACGATTTAAGGCAATGAAGGTTTGATATGAATACTGAAACCTCAACTTTCCCGCTTTCCTTAGATGACCTTCACGTATCCTTCGGAGGAAACAGAGTCCTTGAAGGCGTCGACATCAATTTTGTGCCTGGATTTAACGGACTTATTGGCCCGAATGGTGCTGGGAAGACAACGATCTTTAATGTTCTCTCAGGGTATGTGAAAGCATCTCGTGGAGCAGCGTTTCTCGAAGGCAAAGACCTCTCCGAACTTAAGCCTACTGATCGTGTCAGTAGCGGAATTTCTCGAACATTCCAGTCACCCAAACTCATACTCGACGCGACAGTCATGGAGAACGTGCTGCTCGGCATGCATCACAGGTTTAAACACGGCCACGTCACCGAGTTATTCAGACTGCCCAATCATCGCAGTGAAGAAGACCGAGCTCGTGAAATCTGTATGGATATGCTGGAAGAATTCGGTCTTGCTGAAGATGCCCATAAAGAAACCGGCGACCTCTCGCTAGGTTCGCAAAAAATAGTCGAAGTATGCCGAGCGCTTGTCGCAGAACCAAAAGTGCTCCTCTTGGATGAGCCCGCAGCTGGCCTCGGAGCAGACGATGTTACTGTTCTTCTTAAAGGCCTCCGGAAGTTTGTTGATGAACAAAACCTCTGCTTGGTCATTATCGAACATGACCTAGAACTTGTTACGTCAATCTGCCCCATAATCTACGTACTGCATTTCGGCAGAATAATCTCTGAAGGTTCAGCTGAAGTCATTACTAGCGACCCTACAGTTATCGAAGCCTACCTTGGAAAGGGTTACGCTCCTGAGAGCAACGACGGTGAAGGAGGCAGCGATGCTGTTTGAAGCTGACTCTGTCGTATCAGGATACGGGGCCCTAGAAGTCCTCCATGGAGTGTCTCTGAGCATCGAAGAAGGCGAAATCGTTTCAGTTCTCGGCGCGAACGGTGCTGGAAAAACAACGTTCTTGAGGACTGTCTCGGGAGTCCTTGATACATGGGAAGGAAAGATCACGTTAGAAGGGGCTGATCTAGGTCCGCTTACGACGGAGCGGCGGGCAATGGCCGGTTTAGGGCATCTACCCGAAGGACGAGGAATATTCCAGAACCTAACAGTCAGGGAAAATCTTGACATTGGGCTCGGGCTTCGCAAAGACGGCTCCGGAGAAATTCGACGAGACAGAGACCGCCTGCTCGACCTCCTTCCAGCCCTGTCAGAAAAAATCGGTGACGCCGCTTCCTCACTATCAGGCGGCCAGCAACAAATGCTTGCCCTAGCCAGAGCGATGATCACTAGGCCAAAGTTGCTGATGATCGATGAGCTCTCATTTGGGCTAGCCCCTAACCTTGTCGAAGACTTGTTCGAACTCGTCACCGAACTACGAGACGAAGGGGGCACTACATTCCTGCTTGTGGAGCAGAACGCTGGCGTGCTAGATATTTCTGACCGCACATACGTGCTAAAGACCGGAAACAATGACATCAGTGGATCATCGGCAGAACTTAAAGATTCACAAGATCTAGTTCGGAGCTATCTCGGAAACGAATAACAACTAGGAGAGCTATGGGAAAGCTAGAGGACGCAATTTCAGGTAGCGGATTCCCGAACATCATGCCCTCCATCCCTGACATGAGCCTCCGAGAGAAAGTAGCGTGCGCCGCAAGGATTCTGGCTAATAACGGGTACGCCCTTGACATCGCCGGGCACATCACAGCGATGCGGCCTGACGGGAACATGTGGTGTACCCCTTACGGCCTCTGGTGGAGAGAAGTATCCGCCTCCGACATCATTGTCCTTAGCCCAACCGGAGAAGTATTAGAAGGAAACTGGGATGTCACTCCCGCTATTTACATTCACACCGAAATACATAAAGCCCGCCCAGACGCAGAAGTTATTATTCACAATCACCCGTACTACGGGTCGCTTCTATCAACAATGCATATAGAGCCCAAAATCATCGATCAACAAGCATGCATGTTCGATGGAGACATAGCACTTTTCGATGAATACACCGGAGGCGTTGATGACGCTGAAGGAGGAGCGTATCTAACAGACCGGATTGGAATGTCGACAGCTGTGATCCTCGCCAACCATGGAGTCCTAATCATTGGCGACACGGTAGAACAAGCAACATGCCGTGCTACGAACTTTGAGCGGACATGCCGATTAAATTATGACGCCTTGCGGCTTGGAGATTTAGCGCATGAAGTCCCTCAAGAGCATCGGGAACTGTTGAAAAAATCTTTGAATACTTTCAGTGTGGATTACTACTGGGGTGGGGAAATACGAGAAATCCTTTCAAAAGATCCATCAATCCTGAATTAATCCGAAGAAATCAGCTTCTCGAGTGATGGTAGTGGGGGAGCGTGCAGAGTTTGGCTACGATGGTGGTTCAACCATACGGGCTGTGGCGCAGCTTGGTTAGCGCGTCGGTCTGGGGGACCGAAGGTCGGAGGTTCAAATCCTCTCAGCCCGACTGAATAGGAGAAATTTTAATTGTCAAAAAGCGTTTCTGGGGCAGCAACTTCAAAGCCTTCTCCCGGTTTTCCAGGCGTGGAATAGAATCCGAGGACAGGTCCGCCTTGCGTGTAGCCCATAAGAGTTCGTAGCTCGGGTGATAGGTTTTCGGCTATGTCTGGCGGGCATGACAGGTATTGGTTTTCTTCTTGTCGTAGCCACACGAGCGTGTAATGCAGGAGCACAGCTAGCCGGTATTCGTTTCTGGTGGTGTTTGTTCCGCCGCCATGGAGAACGGATCCGTTGTAGAACATGACTGATCCTGCTGGCATGGTCGCTAAAGATATTTCTTCGTCTGTTGGTTGTCGGTCTCTGTCCCACGTGTGCGATCCGGGAACTATTCTTGTCGCCCCGTTGTCTGCGGTGAAGTCTGAAATGGCCCAGATGGTGCTGAATTGTGTTTCGATGGACCGGTTCAAATGGCCTCCCCATACGCCACGGTCGCGATGCAACGCCTGCGGGTCCTCGTCCGGTCCGATGCAGACGGCTTGGGTGAAGTGCAGCTGGTACCCGTCAGAGTAGGGGGCTAGATACGTTTCACATACGGCATTTACGAGCGGGTGGAGGGCTAGTTCACGGCATTTCGGTGAGCGGGCCATAAGTGCCCCGACCCTTTTCGTTTCAAACCCCCAAAAATCGTTATCGCCGGTCGCTGAGGCGTCCAAAAACGGTGATAGGTCACTTCGAACCGCTGCCAGGTCATTGTTGTTGAGGATTCCTTCAATAATGACACCGCCATCGCGTTCAAGGATCTCTAAAAGCTCCTCGGGTGAGGTTTCAGCTGTCCTGTGTTCAATACCCATCAGGTTATTCTGCCCGTTTCGCCCCTACAAGCACCACAACAAGGACGGCCGGTTCACTGGTTCTGTTGCGCCATGCATGGCGGGTCCCGTTCTGTACAACCGTGTCGCCGGGACGTAACGTCACTTCAGCCCCATCATCTAACTCAAGAACGACCTCACCCGATATGACGAATTCGTAGTCGACGGTGTCGGTGGTGTGCATTCCTATGTTTTCCATTTCAAGATGGTCGACCATGCCCGGTAGTTTCTGCTCAGCTTCAGCAAGGGCTGCTTCAAGGTCAAAGTTTTCAGGCAGGAAGGAGTCTTCGGTCTCAGGTTGCACGGTAAAGATACCGAAACGGAACCCTCCCAACGGGGGAAAGTAGGTGGTATGTTCTGGCATGGATCCATCATCCGGGAATGTTGGAGCTTCATCTCCACCCCATAGGGTGAACCATTCTGCACCAGGGAGCATTTCAAGCGTTACTGGCTCAACAATCTCATCACTAGCGAAAATCGCTTTCCCTTCGGCATTATGCCCCGTTACTACTCTTCGAACACCCATGGTGGCCCCCTCTAACAATGGTTTTTTGTAATCTAACCCATTCTTGGCCTCATGGCATTACGGGATCAAGGAACTCTCATGTACAATCACTGCAGGGGGCCAAATGACGACACGGGAAGTAGAACAACCAGCGGTGGAAGATCTTTCTCTCCCTGCCCCCAAATGGGACAACCCAACCATTGAACCCCACCCGTTGAACGGCGACCGCTACACGTCCCGCCTGTTTTTCGAACAGGAATGGGAAGCTGTATGGACGAAATCATGGCTGCTGCTCGGCCGCGAAACCGAAATGCCCGACCCCAACTCCTTCCAGGTCGAAAACGTCGGCCCCGAGTCAATCATCATGATCCGACAAGCCGACAACAGCGTTCGGGCCTTCTACAACGTCTGCCAGCACCGCGGATCCCGGTTGACGTTCTCACGGGGAGGAGAAGCAGAAACATTCACCTGCCCCTACCACGGATGGACATACGCCACCGACGGTAAACTCGTCGACGCCCAAGACGCCGAAGATTTCCCTCAAAACCCGTGCGATAACGTCACCCTCGTTGAACTTAGATGCGAACTCTTCGCAGGTTTCATTTGGGTCAACATGGACCCCGACTGTATACCCCTGAGAGAATATCTCGGGCCGGTATGTGAAGATTGGGAACGATACCAGCCGCAAGACTGGAAACGTTTCACGGCGATGTCAGTCAACGTCCCCTGTAATTGGAAAGTCCTCCAAGATAACTTCTGCGAGTCCTACCATTTGCCGACCGTCCACCCGCAACTTCGAGAATCACACGAAGAAAACTACACGAAAACAGCGTTCGATATGTGCAGCGAAGGCCATAGCCGAATGATCATGCTCGGA
>CACFFD010000022.1 GCA_902565595.1 Actinomycetota bacterium | reverse complement strand
GTTGTCTGCGGTTTCTTCCTGGCTTTGTGATTTGTCGTTCCCTCCACACGCTAGGAGCACAACCAGAGCTAAAACGACTACTACAACAATCTCAAATAATGATTTAATCCGTGATCTCATCCCTTTACTGTATTCCAAATCTTTGATATGAACTAGTTGTTACGGATGAAGGGGTCATGGAGCCTATGAGTTTGCAGGCATTTAATGCTTTCGTGTTGTGTTGTGTCAAATTACTCCTCAAAACGATTTATCTTCAAGCATGGAGTATCAGACAGGTAATCTGGTTTTGCCAAAGATCGATCCATACGATAACCATCCATCGTCACTAATGATAACTAGGGGTGTAATAATTCTAGTTTTTAGCTGTCTACCTATCACAAAGACATTGCTCAGGAGGCAAAATGAAAACACGAACAAAAATTACAGTTACCCTCGCAGTAGGAATCGGCCTGCTCGCTGGCTCAATGGGAGTCGCTTCAGCAAGCCCGCACTATAACGACTGGGGTAGTAGGCCCAGTGTCAAAGCTCAAGTTACTTCCATTGAGGAAACAAAAGTTGTCTTCAAGGATGCAGGCCCATTATCTCTAAGGAGCGATAATAGATTCTAAAAGATCTAGCTATTTAATCAGATAAGTATCTCTAAAAGGGGTTTAAGTGTGGAGTTAGTGGAATCAAAGTTGCGACCCCAGTTTGCAAATCAAAACCAAGTAATCGAGATGCCAGAGGTTATGTACTTACAGGAGTTTTAGGATTTCGTGGTAGCTTTCTTCTATGAAAGTAGTGCGGTTAAATAATTTCTTTGGAGCAGAAATCCATGGAATAAATGCATCGAACCTTACAGACCAGCATGTTGATGACATAAAGCAACTATGGCTGTCACACAAGGTTCTTGTTCTACGTGATCAAGTATTAACTCCGGAAGATCATGTAAATTTCTCTAGAAATTTCGGCGATCTTGAAGCTCACCCCCACGTTCAGAAAAATCGGGGGGACCCGGATATCCCAGAAATACTCATTCTCGAAGCAGGAGGCCCAAAGCGGGCGCTCGCAACTGATTGGCACTCAGATGTGACATTCAAAGAAAAACCGCCAATGGGATCTATTCTCAGAGGGGTGGTAATTCCAGACGTGGGAGGGGATACTTGCTTCGCTGATGCGACCGCTGCATTTGACCGTTTAGATCCAGAAACGAAAAGAAAAGTAGAGGCACTATCTGCGACTCATGATTGGTATACGGAAAGTAACCCTTCAGCACCAAAAGACGAAGATGAGGTCGATAGGGAGAAGTATCCTCTTGTCCACCACCCAGTCATACGAACGCACCCTGAGACAAATGCAAAGGCAATCTATACCAATAACTTCTTTACGTCGCACATCAACGGTATCGACAAAGAGGAAAGCCAGTACTTGCTACGGAAATTAGCAGGGGCGATCCGAGATCCAAGTATCCAAATACGCGTTCGGTGGGATGAAACGACGGTAGTTATGTGGGATAACCGATGCGTACAGCACACAGGAACGGATGATTTCATCCCTGCACAACGCAGGATGGAAAGAACGACAATTGTCGGTGGTCGGCCATTTTGACAGGATAATTTTCTGGTTAGAACTTCTAGCATCCTGAAAATGTAACAACATAACCAAAACACAGCTCAGAGGTATCCCAGTTATTTCTGATAGCGGAGAATAGCACCTAGAGCGAAAATCACTACCAGAGTCGAAAGAACCTGAAGAGCATTCAGCGATTCTCCTAAAAAAATCCACGCTAATGCAGCTGCTGCTACAGGGACGAACAAAGTAAAGACAGAGCCAACCCAAAGAGGAATACGCACAAGTGACCAATTCATTAAGGAATGTCCGATAACTCCTGCGATAGCAGCGAGAAGAAGAAGCCAGAGAATATTTACTTTAGAAGGAACAGTAAAAGATATCCCTAGGACTAAAGCAATAATGAAGCTCATGATGGCAGTTATTGCACCTGTAGATGCTGTGTATTCCATCGGAGTGATTCGGTCTTGTGTTTTTTTTGAGAGGATAAAGTATGCAGACCATGCAAAAAGTGCTCCTACGGAAAACAAGTCCCCTGTTAAATTCCATTCAGCTGAACCTGTTGATCCGACTAGAACTCCGACCGTGCCGAGTAGGGCTATGAGTCCGATTCCTAACTCTCGCTTTCGGATTTTCTCTCCTAAAGCCTTATATCCATAGATAGATACGATGACTGGTTGTAACGAGCCGATGATCATCGCGTTCACGACCGTGGTACGTTTCAAAGCCTCATAGAAAAATGCGACGTCAAGGCCCAAGGCCAATCCCCCCCAAATTGATACACGTAACGCACGGATAGTGAGAGGCGTTCCTTTTGCCATCATGAAGATCGCCAACAAAGAGGAATAAAAGGTGAATCGGTACACAGCTATTTCACTAGAGCTCAGGGAGATGTGCTTAATGATTACTCCAGATGCCCCCCAAGCGGTTACAGCGACAGCGGCACCGATCAAGGCAACCGTTGCTTCTTGGTTAGTCTTTTGCAAAGGGGTCATTAATACATTCCACCATAGAGAGCGTATTTTAGTCAGTGCAGAATTGGTTTATGTCTAATTAGGAGATAACAAAAGAAATGCTGTCTCTTAACTGTTTGTGTATATGTGGGACACTGGACGCATGAAACGCTTAGGGTTTGTAATAATCACTGTTTTCTCCATCCTCGTGGTGATAGGGATGGTGTTGGATGAAGATGTTCAAAATGCAAATCTTCGTGAGGTTATGAGAGGCGTAGGCATCGCACTAGCCGTTATTGCATGCGGCGTACTGTGGCTTGTATTCAAGGATACTGAAGCGACTAAACGGTGGTGGATGGACTTTGGGGAGCGTCATCCTTTTCTGAAAAGGATAGGGCAACGCCTTTACAGGTTCTACAGAACAACACTCCCTCCTGTCAGGGTTGCTTTTTGGTTGCTCCCGCTCGCTCTCGCTGCCGGTGTGTGGTGGGTCATAGAATACGATGACGTTCAGGAATACGGGCGTGGAAACTCATCCGGGTACGGTCCTGAAGGTGAAGATGTAATGGCAGGGCAAGGGTTCGACACGCTTATCGTCATTATTGTTGCTTTCGGTATTGCTGTACTTGTTTCAACAATCAAGTATGTCCTACGAAGGAATAAGCCTCTTCAAGTGAAGAACAAAAGCAAAGCTAGATGGCTAGAGCCTCAAGAGTTCGAAGAGGGTGGCAAGTATTATGAGCTTCCCCCTAATGAGAACCCTGACCATTGGAGTCAGTGGCCGAAGAGGAAAGGTAGTAGATAAAGCTTCAGGGAGATCTCTTACATACCGAAACGATCAGATACTGCTTGTTCGTAACCGTTGCGGAGGATTGGGAAGCTGAAGATCTATAAAGAAAAGTACTTAGCGAGAAGGAAGGATATTTACAGTCATTATTTCGCTGTATTCAACATATGGCGAGTCTCCGGCTGCCTCGTCGTAATATGAATCTTCTACAGTTATGTCTACTAAAATCGTTTCGGCAAGAAGGAGTTGCTTCAATTCCTCAGCTGATGCATTTGGGTTTTGAGCGAGCAGGTCGACAGCCAAAGCAGCAGCAATAGGCGTCGCATGCGATGTATCAGCAAAATCATAATCCTTTGGGATTTGTACGAAAATAATGTCCTCAAGGTTACGTTGGACAAAACCCCCATGTAGGTCAACGGATCCACTCCGAGTAGAAACGGATGACGCTTCGTCCCATATTTCCGAAAAGTCCCAATACCAAGCAACAAAGATTGTCTGTTCTATCGCGTCAGAATCATTTTCAATAACATAAGCATTACCTGCGTGCGGATATGGGTATACCCCTAACTCAGGGTCTCCATCAATCCCGGCATTCTCTAGTGAGGAGAGGTACAGTGCATTCGTTGCCTTTAGGTTTTCAACCTCTGCGTAACTGTCGTCACCAATTTCAAAGGGATCCCCGAAATGGGAACTTGCACTAATGATGACTGTCTCGTTGGTATGGATTGCCTCAAAACTCGTCCCCGACCCTCCGTCAAGGGTGAAAAGGGTAAAGGTGTCATTCTGAGCGAACGTCAAAAATGTATCTTTCACTCGGTGGCCATGAGTTTCAGTAGTTTCATAATCAAAGATGTCACTCATAATCACTTTGATAGGCCCATTTCCTATTGTTTCGAAATAGGGCTCACCCCATTCTGGGTCTAGATTCTCGACATAGTAATATATGCCCGCCTCCTCATCTCCTACGAGTACGGGCAAAGCTTCTTCTTCGCTTTCAGTCTCTTCTATAATTTCGGCAACACGTTGAACGTCATCTTGTGAAAGGAGCCCATCACATGCAGTTAATGCAGCTTTAACTGCTAGAAAGTATTTAAGCCCAAGATTCTCCTCTGATGCTCCATTATTAACTACGAAGTCAACGTAAGTGAAAAGATCGGAATGCCCTAATCCTGTTTCAGCAGCAAACGTGTCAATAAAACATTCTGCGAACGTCTGGCTGTCAATCAGAGGAAGCGATTCGACTAAATAATTGATGTTGTCAATTCTGTGTTCGCTTTCCACAGATCTTTCAGATGTGTCATTGGTTATTTCAGTTGCATCTTTACTAATTGTCGGAGTTTCTTCTGGTGTTTCTTCAACGATGGGTTCTGGTTCTGGTTCCGGGGTAGGGGCTACAATTTGTGTTGTCCCACCGCAGGTTACAAGAACACCCATGAGAAGAGTGAGAGTAACGGTGGTTGTAACAGCCCTTTTAACCATGGGTTTAGTTTAGGGCAGGACAGGTTTTGTTGCGTATGTGGGAGTGCTAGAGGCTATGTGTTTACAAGGGTTTAAGAGTCTAATCTTTCCGTAAGTGACTGAAATGCTTTACTCAACTCTTTGTCCATACCTGAAAGCATCTTCGATGCTTTACTCAACTCTTTGTCCATATCTCTCAGAGATCTCTGTAAAGAGTGAAAGCTGTGCCTTTGCACCTCCATATAATTTGCGATCCCAAGCATGATCAGACCTTGAATTATTCCGGTCAGACCAACAATGATTCCTGTTACAGCAAATGGATGAGTGTCCCAAAATCCTCCGTATCGTACATCGCGGGTCAGTGCTATAAGTATGATTCCAAGAATGATGGCGCTTATTACAGTGAACCAGCCCCAAAATTTTAAAAACCCGCTGCCCCACTGGGTCCGTAATTCACTTTGACCTGTAATAGTATTATTTGAATAGCTCATTTAAGAACCTTAGGCCTTTTTTTGCTTGCTGTTAAGGATTAGGTTTAAAACACCCTAGCCAATTTGCATTCTTAAGTGTTTGTTATATAGGTATTGAGACTCTAGGGACTCTAGAGGCCTTGTGTTTACAAGGGTTTGAAATCCGTTAACAAACTACTAACGGTTGTCATAGTCCTCTTGTAAAGCCTTTCTCGAAACCCTCTCGTGCCAAGACCCTAGTAAAGCCTTCCAAATCTTTAAGAGAATCACACCAAATACAAAATTAATTAGCGTCGCTCCGCATGCGGTAAAAATCGCCCCTGTATTAAATGGATCCCCATATTTGTTTCCAAATATATCTGTTGGCATTTGCGCATAGATTGAACCCCAAAAAGTAAAAAAAGCACCACAAAAAGAGAAAGAGCTTATTAAGTTTCGTCCATTTGTCCTTACCCTTTTCAACCATGGGTTTAGTTTAGGGCAGGACAGGTTTTGTTACATGTGTGGGGTTGCTAGAGGCGCTAGAGGGCATGTGTTATCTCTCGCCTCTCTCAGTTTGGACTTCTATAGCCCAGTTTCGTAATTCTTCGAATGCTTCATTGACGATAGATATCGTGCGTGGGTCTTTCAGATCTACACAATAAAGATCAAAAAAGTGCCAAGTGTTGTTTATAACTATCTCTCGGGTCCTATCACTGGTCTCATCCAAACTTATAGTCTTTTCATAGTCCGGGTGTCTATCAAGGTCTGCACACTGATCAACGTAATAAAGGAGAAGGGTAGGGGCAGAGCCAAGAAAAGTATTGAAGATCTCACTGAATACGTCATCGCAGACACCCAAACGAACTACAAATTCTTCACCGCCTTCAACCAGCAAAAGATTACGCCTATATGATTTGAATGTCTGAATTGCAAAATCCAATTCAGCATAAGTCATCTGCTGATTCTCTCTTTCCGTGGGCCAGTCCGAAATGCCTGCAGCATTTTCTATTAATTCAATGTAATCAAGGAGTGTTTTCCAATCGCTTTCGCACTTCGTTAGTGCTTCTATTTTTTGAGCTCCTTCATCAGTTGAGAAGTCAATTGATATCCCATATTCGGGATATTCAAAGAAAGTTTGCGAAGTGGGTGTCGGTTCCGGAACCTTTTCAGCGAGATCAGAGGATTCATTATTTTGCGCCTCTTTCAATTCTTCAACTTCTGCACGTAACTCGGCTACCTCACCGTCCGACCCGGAGCAGGCTACGAGACTACCCATAAGAACAGCAACGGTGATGATGCTTGTAGCGACCCCTTTAACCATGGGTTTTAGTTTAGGGCAGAACAGTGTTTGTTACATGTGTGGGGGTGCTAGAGGCGCTAGAGGCCTTGTGTTTACAGGGGTTTAAGGCTAACTTCCCTTCGAGGATACCTTATGTCCTAATCCACCTAACCCCCAGAATGCTAGAAGAATAATAGGCATCATGATCAAATAAAATAGAAGCCCGAAATTCACTACGACGACCACAGATAACGTGACAGTAAAAAAAAAGGCAAGCACAAAAATAGTTCCTCTTCTTGCCTTGGTGTGCTTGTTCTCTTCCCTTATGAGTATCCGTAAGTACTTATTTATTACATCAGGGCGAGGAGTCGCCTCAGGATAGCCAGCTTTTTTAAGCCAATTTGCTAACTCTTGTAAATCTTCGTGTGACATAGCGAGAAGCTCGTCCAGACTGTAATCGTATCTATATTCCCCATCAGGGAATAAGACATCGTAGTCGTGGTCTCCGTAATCATGGGTATCGTTTGTTGTAGCTGGTTCACCTTCGTTTTTATCTTCCCCTGCAGTCTCCGTGGGGCTGTTCAATATTTCTTGACGTTTAACTTCGAACTCTTCATCGCTCAAAAGCCCTTTGTCGCGTAACTCAGCGAGGCGTTCAAGTTCGTCCATCCAATCAGCCATGGGTTTTAGTTTAGGGCAGAACAGGTTTTGTTACATGTGTGGGAGTGCTAGAGGCGCTAGAGGCCTTGTGTTTACAGCGCTATTAACTTAGGTTTTCTTTCCAACTGTTTGTTTTAGCCAGCTGGCGGCGGCGGTTCGTCATTTTTTTGGGCATCTTTTGTCTGCTCAATGAGATTCGCTGTTTGGAGAGTTTGCTGTTGCTGAATTTTTGCCATCGCTTCTAGCTGTTCTCTATGTTGTAAAGCTTTTACCTTGTCTTTTCGATTTCCACGCCGAATAAGACGGTATGGGATTAGTAGAATGCCAAAAAACGCATACCATACTGAGACAAAGCTCCAAGCAACAAGAACTAGGACAACTGCGAAAAGACTTAAAACCCCTTTTGCGATTGTGTTTTTTCGATCTGTTATCTTCCAGATTCTTTGCGCACTTCCAGCAAAACTCATCGGAGCAGAAACAACAACCTTTTCACTTGCTAATTTCCCAGATGGAGATATATCGTTACTCATTTGAGACCTCTTTCACAGTCTTGAATTGTTCTAGCTTAAGTCTTCTTTGTATTTATACGCAAAAGTTGCCAAAGTTGAAGGAATAGAGAGGTTCCCTTGCAAATAGAGGCGCTAGAGGCCTTGTGTTTACAAGGGTTTAAGAATCTCGTGGTACCTTTCTCCTATGGAAGTCACGAAGTTAAATAATTTCTTTGGCGCTGAAATCCGAGAAATTGATTTAGCAAACCTTACTGACGAGAATGTCGACGACATAAAGCAACTATGGCTTACACACAAGGTCTTAGTTCTTCGTAATCAGGTATTAACTCTGGAAGAACATATAAATTTCTCGAGAAGGTTCGGCGATCTTGAAGTGCACCCATTCGGGAACATCCACCCAGAGCATCCAGAAGTGCTCGTTTTGGAAACGGGTGGAGAGACGGGGAAACAGTCTTACAGTGCTACTGATTGGCATTCAGATGTTACTTATAGGGAAAAACCTCCAATGGGATCGATACTTCGAGGCAAAGTGATTCCACCCGTGGGTGGAGATACATGTTTCGCAGATGCTGCAGAAGCGTACAATCGGCTCGATCCTGAAATTCAAATTATCGTTGATGAGCTATCTGCTATCCATGATTGGAACAAAATGACAAGCCAGGGAAAGAACCCTCTTCGAGATAACACGTTGGATGAAATGCGTAAGACATTCCCGCTTATGTCCCATCCGGTAATACGAACACACCCTGAGACAAGGGAAAGGGCAATATTTACCAATAACTTCTTTACATCGCACATCGATGGTGTAAACGAAGAAGAAAGTGAGTATCTGCTACGAAAACTAGCAGAGGCCATTCGTGATCCAAGTATTCAAATTCGGGTTAGATGGGATGAAACGACAGTAGTCATGTGGGATAACAGATCCGTGCAACATACAGGAACAGATGATTTCCTGCCAGCACATCGCAGGATGGAAAGAACCGCAATTGCCGGTGACCGCCCATTTTAAATTGTCTCTTATTAGGTGGTTACAAAGATTACTTTTCTTAGTTGTTTGTTGCATGTGTGGGGGTGCTAGAGGGCTTGAGTTGTGGAGCTATTAACATTGGTCCTACCTTCAACTACCGTTAGAAATTAATTCAACTCCGGTTATGTCCCTAGTTATTCGATGTGCAGCTCGGGTTGCACCCCAAAGATTCCCAGCTGCCGGTCCCAAAGCAAAGGTAGCACTGCGACCCATAACATAGACAGGGTGGGGTTTGAGTCGAAGCGAACTATCTAATATTGGAAACCCATCGACGAATGAAATATTTTCTAAGACCGGGTGAAGGCATTCCATAGATTGGAGACTGCTACAAGTTCCAGTTGCAAGCCACACTTGATCACTGTAGATCTCCTTTTCGTCTTTGAGCTTAAGTAAGCAACCCTCTGTAGATGTAGGTTGTGCTGACATCACTTCCGTTGATTCAAGTAGTTCAATATCGCCTTCATTTACAAAATCTAAAAGGACGTCATGAATCCATGGTGGAATAGTTCCTCCGCCTCGAGCTTCTTGAGCAATTTGGATTCGCTTACTGGCAATCGTTTCTGAGTAGTAGTCACTTAGATATTTGGGTCCAAGCCAGCCCGGATCCGTATCAAAGTTACGAATCTGTAGTGGTCGTCTAGAAATCATCTTTACTGAAGCGCCTTTTAGTGCTGCACCTTTTGCTAGATGCGCTGCCGTCATTCCACCTCCGATAACTGTGATGCTCTGACCATCAAGGTCAGTCATATCTAGCAAGTTGACGTCAGAAGCATGCCTAATCAAATTTGGTTTCCGAAAAAGATCTTGTGCCCACTGCGGGATAATCTTGTAATGCGGATTCGATGCAACAATCAAATAGCGTGAGTGGATGATTCCAGTAGAGGTAATTAATTCAATTTGATTTTGGTTAGCGTGCACTAATTGGGGTACTGCAATTAAGGGATCGTCGAGGCCTGCGTCATGTATGATCTCACTGCAGAAAGCTGAAAAACATTCACTTGTCGGAGGGTTGTATGGAAGACCTGAAGCCGAAAATCCGTTCTGTATTTGAAAAGTATCTAAAGCTAGGGCATCAGGATAAGGGTGGTGCACTATTGGTGAGCGAAGAACGGTTATTCCAGCATGTTCAAATTGGCGACTCCACGCTTGCAGCCACTTATTTGTGCGGTCAATTACGGTAACGCTTACAGAAGGAGCCAAGCGCTTAAATAGGAGTGTAGCTGCAAGTCCATGAGGGCCTGCTCCGACAATGCAAACGTCTGTATCTAGAACTCTAGATGGTCTTCTCATCTCCATACCTTAACAATAATGAGAACCATTCTCATTATTGTTAGCGAAGTTAATCCGTTCTTTTCTAGACCCCTAAGAGTGGTTAGGGGTTGTGTTAAATACTGTAAGACCCACCCCGGTATAGGTTTATCTCTTTTCTCTGCTGTCCATATGCTGTCCAATAGACATAAAAGCCCCAGAACCTAGACTTATTTATCTATAAGATAAGCCTTTGAACTGGGGTTTTACTTGTCGGGACGGAGAGATTTGAACTCTCGACCCCCTGCTCCCAAAGCAGGTGCGCTACCGAGCTGCGCCACGTCCCGTAATTAATAGAATACCTGCTCCTATTAGATCTCCGACAGTCTAGATGAATTCATGAGCAATCAAGAAACAGGGCTCTATTCGAGCGCTTTCTCTACTTTTTCTATCGCTTCTTCATCAGATACTTCTAAAGCGAAGCTCAATTCAGAAACCAGGACGCTCATTGCTTTATTGAACAAGCTTTTCTCACCAGCTGAGAGGCCTTTATCTCGTTCACGAAGAGCAAGGTTTCTGACAACTTCCGCCACCTGGTAGACATCACCGGATTTTAGTTTCTCCTGATGGTTTTTGAATCGGCGGCTCCAGTTAGAAGGCTCTCGAACATCCCGTCGTTTCAATACGTCAAAGAGATCGTCAACATCTTCTCCACTGATAGGCCAACGCATACCAACTTCTTCTGCCTTATCGGCAGGAACCGACAGGGTCATGTTGTCCATGACCATGCGAAGAATCAGGTACTCTTTGCGGGAGCCGAAGATCGTTTTAAGCTTCTTATCTTCGATAATCGCCGCCCCATGATGGGGATAAACCACGCGGTCTCCTTTTTTAAAGGCCATCTTGCTCCCTCTTCGAAAAGTGTTCTCTTTTGACGCCATGACTGACGGCCTTTACACGTTATATGAAACGAACGCTAGATGAAACGAACTTCACATTTTTCTTTCTCCCCAGTGAATCCAACAAGAAACAGTGGTTAATGTTTACCCATGGAAGGACAATGGGTAGCGGGTGTTGACGGAGCTCAGAAAGGGTGGGTTGTCGCCTGCATTCCAATAACCGGCAGCGGTCAAGCGTCATTGACACGTTGCGAAACATTCCAAGAAGTCAAAGCCACCGTAGCCGAATTGGGATGTACGTCTGTTGGCGTCGATATGCCGATTGGGGTCAATCTCTCCGGCTCGCGCCAGCTCGATAGCGAAGCCCGAAAAAGACTAGGAGCACGCAGATCTTCTCTTTTCCCAACGCCATCATCGGTCGTTCTCGAAGCAACATCATACGAAGACGCGCTCAAACGAAGCCGGAACCAAATCGGAAAAGGACTTTCAATCCAAACATGGAACCTCGTCCCCCAAATACGAGAAGTACGAAGCATCATCAAACCTGAAGATTCCGACACGTTCTTTGAATGTCATCCGGAATCGTCATTTGTTGAACTCGTAGGAGAAACGCTTACCTCAAAGAAAACACCCGAAGGCGTAAAGCAACGTCTCGACGCTATCCGCAACTTCGTTCCCACTATCGACGGAGTTGTCGAAGCATTGCCGAAAAAAAGCAAAATAGACGACGCGTTGGATGCATTTGCTGCTGCCTGGTCGGCGAAAAGATTCTCCCAAGGGGAAGCGATAATCCTTGGCGGCAATGAATATGATGAGCAGGGGTACCCACTACGAATCGTGATTTAACGAACGGGAATCAGACCATAAAGGAGTGACATATGCACGGGCGGTTAGAAGGCAAGGTTGTCTATATAACAGGAGCAGCGTCAGGCATTGGCTTAGCATGCGCTCAACGATTCGCCGAAGAATCAGCAGTCGTAGTCGGATCAGATATTCAAACCAACGACCGATGGTCCGACCTCGTCGGGGATGATGCGCCACTCTTTGAACTCGATGTGCGTGACGAAACCGCGCAACATGAAATCGTTAGTCGAATCCTCGCCGAATATGGCCGCATAGACGGAGTCGTAACCGCTGCAGGTGTCGCCGGTGGAGGGCCGGTCCATGCCCTTGACATAGAGAATTGGCAGCTCGTGCAGGACATTAACCTCACCGGAACAATGCTGACCGCTAAAGCAGTCCTCCCAACCATGATGGAACAACGCTCAGGAAGCATCGTCACTGTTGCAAGCATCGAAGGGATAGAAGGATGCGAAGGCGGGTCAACATATAACGCGTCGAAGGGGGGCGTCATCCTACTTACGAAAAACCTCGCGAACGACTATGGCCGATTAGGGATCCGAGCGAACGCAATATGCCCCGGCTTTATCCAAACACCAATGTTTGAAGCTACTGTTCCCCTCATGGGAGAACGCGCCGACCGTATACGAGAACAACATAAACTCGGACGCTGGGGAGAAGCAACCGAAATCGCCGGCGCCGCCTACTTCCTCATTAGCGAAGATTCATCCTTCGTCACAGGAGTCGCCCTCCCAGTCGATGGGGGATACACCGCAGGCCACTGGTATGGAATGACAACACTTATGGGATTGGAATAGCCCTTAAGACGGTTCGAAAACAACCACAAACATTGACGGCCATAGCTTCCCAGTTAGAAGGAACGCCCCCGAAGCCTCATCGTAGGCAATCCCATTCAAAACGTCAGCACCGGCACGATCGGCATCATCGAGGAGTCCACTTGCGTCAATCACTGCCGTGACGTCACCTGTCGCAGGGTTGATCTCAACGATGGTATCGGTCTGCCAAATATTTGCATAAACCTTCCCATTGACACATTCCAACTCGTTGAGCGAAGCCACACCAGACCCATCTAAACGAACGGGAACACTGCCAATGATGGAGAAAGTTTCCGGGTCTCGCATCGTTAACGAACTCGAGCCATCAGACATAACCAAACGAACGCCGTCAAAGCACAGCCCCCATCCCTGACCCTCATAGTCGAAACTGCCGGTTACTTCGAATGACTCGATGTCATAGACGAACGCTTTCCCAGCCAGCCACGTCAGCTGGATAAGAGAATCTCCGACGATGGTCACCCCTTCACCAAAATACTCATCAGCGAGCGGCATCCACCGCAACACGCTCCCATCTCGAGGATCAATTTCGCTGATCCCCGACTCGCCATTTCGGCCACGGCTTTCATACAGTCGTCCATCATCAAATTCCAAACCTTGAGTAAACGCTTCAGGGTCATGGTCCCGCTCTTCAAGGACGCTGATTTGTAGCGCTACCGGCGACGCTGCTGGCTCCACAGTAGAAGGAGGAGGTGGTTGCGTTGGCTGCTGGGGACTCTGCGAAGATTCCGCCTGACTCGTCATCGTATTCGTAGTCTTTGGGTTGTCAGAACCGTCCGAACATGAACCCAAAAGCGCAAGAGATAGGGCGGCAATCATGACAGCCACCACGTCCCAGCGAAAGAGCGCAGCGATGCGTTTCAGTTTGTTACCCCATTGTGCTGTAATGCCGCGATGTCATCGCCACTGAGACCAAGGCTTTCTAACACCTCAACACTGTGTTCACCTAAATCAGGTGCCGTTGACCGCTGTTCCCAAGGCGTGCCAGAGAAATCACATGGCGTAGCTACCATCCGCGTCGTACCGACACCGTCAGGCACGTCTGTAAAGAGCCCAGCGTGCTCACTTTGTGGATCAACGAGAATATCGTCAATGGAGTTAATAGGAGCCCAGAAAAAATCAGGTTCGGTAGAGAAGATCTCCTTCCATTCGTCCATCGTTTTTTTCGCAAACTCTGCGTCCAACAACGAGATGAGCTCAGCCGCGTTTTGGGCTCGCCCCCGAGGAGTCCCGAACCTTTCATCATCGATCCATTCCGGATGGCCGACAACCCGGCATAGGGGCGGCCAATGACGAAGGATCTCCAAACCCACAATCCAAAACCGTTTCCCATCCCCAGTGACGTAATTGTTCATCGCAGGGTTCCCCATAGATTCTCTGTTACCAACCGCTAAAGTCATTCCCCAGAGCAAGGCGATATTCATATCAAAACCAATCGTGTACGCTCCTTGCCGGTAGAGCGACGTTGAAACATACTGCCCTTCACCCGTTTTCTCCCTCGAAAACAAAGCAGCGGAAATTGCCGCAGCAGCTGCCAGCCCTGTTCCATGGTCTCCCATCCCGCCACGCTGGAAAGGAGGATCAGAACCCTCCGGTGTCAAAAGGTGAGCTATCCCTGACCTCGCCCAGAACGCAGCAACATCATATGCCGGCCTATCGACGTCATCTCCCTCCGTCCCGTAGCCGCTTATTCCACCATAAATAAGACGCGGGTTTCGCTTCAGCAGCTCCTCGTGCCCAAGCCCAAGTCGCGCTAACGCACCTGCACGGAGGTTCGTCACAAAAACATCGGCGCTATCAATCAACTGGAGCGCAACATCCATCCCTTCAGGTGTCGACAAGTCAAGCACGACAGATTTCTTGTTACGGTTATCCAATTCAAAAGGAGGGTTGTTCGGCATGTCGCCACCAAGCATCCGCTGAAACGTTCGCGCTGGATCTCCAGTGGGCGGTTCGATCTTTATAATTTCAGCACCCCAATCGCCGAGTATGCCCCCAGCAGCCGGTCCAGCGACCCAAACACCCAATTCAACGACACGTATACCTTCCATGGGTCCAGCCATCGTTACCCTCCTAAACATGATGTGCACTTAGCTTATGCGTTGGCCCATCAATTGGTCACATTCTTTCGATAGATCATGGACCCTGATGGCATCAACAGATACAAACTGTTCTCCGTTTCTCTGCTACAACAGAACTATGAGCGACCACTATAAATTCCCATACCCATCGAAAGAACTAGAATCACAACACCCTTTCAGCATCTACGAGCATGAACGTCTCAGCGAACAGGAGATGGAGAAAAATGCGAAAGATTTCTACCACAGAATGGACGCACGAAGAAGCGTGCGCATGTTCAGCCCCGACCCTGTCCCACAGAAACTGATCGAACTTGCCGTTCAGGCCGCGTCAACAGCACCATCAGGCGCTCATAAACAACCATGGACCTTCGTCGCTACCAACAACCCCGAAATCAAACAAGCGATACGGGCCGCTGCAGAACAAGAAGAAGAAAAAAATTACCTCGGAAACCGGATGAACGACGAATGGCAAGCAGCCCTAGCCCCCTTAGGAACCGACCACCATAAAGAATTCCTTCAAGTCGCACCCTGGATCGTCGTACTGTTCGAACAACGCTACGAGCTCCTTGAAGATGGAACAACTCAAAAAAACTACTATGTCAAAGAAAGCGTGGGCATAGCAGCCGGCATGTTCATCACCGCCTTACACCATATGGGACTAGCAACACTGACACATACCCCCACGCCAATGAAATTTCTCAACACCATCCTGAACCGGCCAAAAAATGAACGACCCTTTGTCCTGTTCCCAGTCGGCTACCCACTTGAAGGAGTAAAAGTACCGGATTTAGGTCGGAAAGAATTGAACGAAATCTTTACCACCGTTTTCTAGGGTTGCCATGACTAAAGGTAAAGTGGGACCAGTAAAGAAGGAGAGACGATTTGTCCTACGACCTCATAATCACCGGCGGAAAAGTCGTTGATGGAACCGGCTCCGCCCCATATGACGCCGACGTAGCTATCAAAGATGGGGTGATTGCAAAAGTCGGTGATCTATCCGAAGCTGAATCAGCAAATGCTATTAACGCAGAGAACCGAATCGTCACACCGGGCTTTGTCGACATTCATACCCACTATGACGGACAAGTCACCTGGGACAGTCAACTCGAACCATCATCAGGCCATGGAGTAACAACAGTCGTAATGGGAAACTGTGGAGTAGGATTCGCACCCGTACGCCCAGGTCAAGAAGAATGGCTAATCCAATTGATGGAAGGAGTCGAAGACATCCCCGGCACCGCACTATCGGAAGGTATGGATTGGCAGTGGGAAACATTCCCCGAGTATTTAGACGCACTTGATGGAAAAGAGTTCGCCATCGACGTCGGTACTCAGATAGCCCACGGAGCCGTACGCGCCTACGTCATGGGAGAACGGGGAGCAAAAAATGATCCAGCGACACCTGAAGATATCGCAGAAATAAAAACCATCGTACGCGAAGCTATCGAAGCAGGAGCTCTGGGCGTATCTACATCGCGAGTCCTCGGCCATAGAGCCATGGACGGCGAACCAGTCCCTGGGACCTTTGCTGCAGAAGATGAACTGTACGGGTTGGGTCGAGCCCTTCAAGAAGCCGGAACAGGAGTATTCGAACTAGCACCAGCCGGAGCTGACGGACAAGATCTCATCAAAGCGCCATCGGAGATGGAATGGATGAAAAAACTTTCATCTGACATAGGCCGTCCGGTCACTTTTGCCATGCTTCAAAATGAGGCAGAACCAGACCTCTGGGAACAGCTCCTCGAAGAGTCCCTCCGATCAAGTGAGCAGGGCAGCCAATGCTTCCCCCAAGTCGCCGGCCGCCCCTTCGGACTTCTCATAGGCCTCCAAACCCACCACGCGTTCGCGAAGAGGCCGACCTTCGCAGCCCATGCCCACTTGCCGCACGAAGAGCTGGTTGCCAAACTCAAGGAACCCAAAGTCCGAAGCTCAATTTTGGACGAAGAAGACACCCCTACAGATCCAGCGATCTTGTTCGATGGAATGGCCCGACTCGTTCAAGCCATGACACACCGCCTATACCCCCTCGGAAAAATCCCAGATTATGAGCCAGCACCCGACCAAAGTATCGTCGCTATTGCCGAACGCACAGGCGCTTCACCTCTCGAAGTGCTCTATGACTACATGCTCGAAGACGGAGGCCATGCTATGGCTATGATGCCGATCTTTAACTATGTTAATGGCAACCATGACGCCATTCGAGAAATGCTCCTCCACCCACAAGCCGTTTCGGGCCTCTCAGACGGCGGAGCGCATTGTGGGATGATCTGTGATGCTTCCATACCTACCTTTATGCTCAGTCACTGGGCAAGAGATAGATCTCGCGGAGAGAAACTTCCCTTGGAATGGGTCGTCAAGAAGCAAACTAATGACACCGCCACCCTTTACGGACTTACCGACAGGGGAGTAATACAAGAAGGAAAACGAGCTGATCTAAATGTGATTGACTTTCCCACGCTGAATCTTTCTGGGCCGAAAATGGTTCACGATCTCCCAGCAGGCGGCCGACGACTACTACAAGAAGCTACAGGGTACGACTATACGATCGTTGCCGGCCAAATAACCAGAAAACAGGGCCAAGACACCGGACTACGCCCCGGCAGACTAATCCGAGGCGCGAAGTAACCACAATGGACGCCATACAGCGATTCACCCAGGCGGCAGAACAGTCCGGCTTCTCAGTAGTAGCTGAACAATTTCCTGAAGGTACACGAACAGCTAAAGATGCCGCTGCCGCCGTCGGATGTGAACTCGCACAAATAGTCAAATCATTAGTCTTTGTCCACAAAGAGAATCCATACCTAGTTTTAGCTTCAGGGAAAAACCGGGTAGATGAATCTCTCGTAGCCAAAGTAATGGGTATCGAATCACTCTCCATAGCGACCCCAGAGCAAGTCCGGAAAGCAACAGGTTTCGCAATCGGAGGAACCCCGCCCTTTGGCCACCCAACGCCGATTCCGACCACCCTCGACAAAGATTTACTTGAATACGAAACAGTATGGGCAGCAGCTGGAACACCTGACACATGTTTCCCAATCAGCCCACAAAACCTCGAGAAAATAACCTCTGCAGTCGTTGCCGATGTCGCTGCAGCATAAAGTAAAAGAACAAAAGATAAGGCAGGTAACGATATGGGCGTGTGTGAAGGGAAAGTAATCATCGTCACTGGGGCAGCCCGAGGCTTAGGTCGAGCCCATGCTCTAGCGTTAGCCCAACAAGGAGCTCGCGTCGTGGTAAACGACCTTGGGGTCGAACGTGATGGAACCGCAGCAGCTTCAGGGCCAGCCCAAGCAGTTGTCGATGAAATCGTTACTGCTGGCGGGGAGGCCATCGCCAACAATGCCGATGTTGCCGATTGGAACCAGGCAGAAGCGATGATACAACAAGCCATTGAAACGTGGGGAGTACTCGACGGCCTCATTTGCAACGCCGGTTTCCTCCGAGACAGGATGCTCGCAAGCATGAGCGAAGAAGAATGGGACACTGTTGTGCGCGTACACCTAAAAGGACATTTCGCTCCTGCAAGGCATGCAATAACACATTGGAGGGAACGAGCCAAACAAGGCGAAAATGTCCAAGCAAGAATAGTTAACACAAGTTCAGGCGCTGGACTCATGGGATCGATAGGTCAGGGAAACTACGCAGCTGCAAAAGCAGCGATAGCACAACTAACAATTCAACAAGCAAGCGAGTGGGGCCGATACGGAGTGCTCGTGAACGCAATAGCCCCCGACGCGAGAACACGCATGACGGAAGGAATCTTCTACTCTTCTGACGACATTCAAGAGGGACAATTCGATGAAAAAGCCCCTGAAAATGTCTCCCCCTTAGTCGTATGGCTCGCCAGCCCACAATGTGACGTAACCGGCAGAACCTTTGAAGCAACAGGAGGGCAACTCAATGTCTGCGATGGTTGGCAACATGGGCCGGTCCAATCAGTAGGAGATCGACAAATCAAAGTTGAAGAAATCAGCGACCTAGTTCACGCAAGCATAGAAAACGCTCCTCCGCCAGAGAGCGTATACGGAGCCCAATAGCACGCTACAGCTCACCAGCCTCTCTCAGTCTCGTAACGCGATGTTAACAATCTAGAAACACAAACACCCGGCGGATAGATTAGGGTAATAGTAACTTCAAAAAGTTTTTGAAGAGAAAGAGAAACTGTTCAGATGAAACTGATTACCGCAGTGATCAAACCCCATCAAGTAGAAGAAGTCAAAGAAGCCCTAGGGTCGATTGGGGTTCAAGGAATGACTGTTACAGAAGCCCAAGGTTTCGGGAGGCAAGGCGGCCACACTGAAACATATAGAGGAACTGAATACAAAGTAGCGTTTACTCCCAAAAGCCGGCTAGAGATCGTTGTCTCAGATAGTGAAGCTGACAAAGCAGTTGACGCAATTCTAGGAGCAGCGCGAACCGGAAAAATCGGCGATGGTAAAATATGGGTATCAAGCGTAGAGCGACTCGTCCGAATCCGTACCGGTGAAGAAGGCGACGAAGCCCTATAAAGCTTCATCCGCCCGCTGTAACTGCAACTAGATTCCCTTTATCACGATTTTCTTGTAAAAAAATCCGCTCCTGTTTCTAAGAGGGGTATCGTAAAATCCAGTAGATCTTTAATGCATGGAGCGGCACGTGTTTCTCGAGGAAACCCCTGAACAACAATCCTTTCGAAAAGAAGTCCGAGAATATTTCGCTGGACTAATGACAGATGACATCCGCGAAGGTCTCCGCGGAGCTCATGAAACCTCCCCGATACGACGGCAGCTATTCCTCCAAATGGGGAAGGATGGAATGTTAGGTGTTGGCTGGCCAAAGGAATACGGCGGGCAGGGCCGCACACCAACCGACCAGTTCATCTTTTATGATGAATCTGTCCGCGCGAATGCACCAATGCCATTTGTGACCCTCAATACTGTCGGACCAACACTTATGGAGATGGGAAGCCAAGAACATAAGGATTTTTTCCTCCCGAAAATTCTCTCCGGAGAAATCACATTCGCAATCGGGTATAGCGAAGCAGGAGCAGGAACAGACCTTCTATCTCTGAGCACACGAGCTGAGCGTGACGGAGATGAATGGGTGATTAACGGCCAAAAAATGTGGACGAGCGGAGCCAATGAAGCCGACTATGTCTGGTTAGCGTGCCGGACAAACCCCGAAGCTAAGAAACACAAGGGAATTTCAATCATTATTGTCCCAACAGACACGAAAGGCTTTAGTTATACCCCAATCGTGACAGTGGGGAATGCTACAACAACAGCAACCTACTACGACGAAGTCCGGGTTCCGTATACGAACCTAGTCGGTGACCTAGATGGAGGGTGGGGGCTGATCGCAAGCCAATTGAACCACGAACGAGTTGGGCTAGCAGCCGTGAGTGTCCTCTCTTTCCGACTATATGACGATGTGGTGAGGTGGGCTACGGCGACGGAAACCAGCAACGGCCAACATGTCATAGACCTTCCATGGGTACAAATGGACCTTGCAAAATGCAGGGCAAAGCTAGATGCGCTGAACCTGATGAACTGGAGAATGACTACAGCTGTGGAAGCTGGCGAGTTGCAGCCATATCACGCGTCAACAGCGAAAGTGTATGGGACTGAAAGCGTATCAGACGTATACCACTTACTTCTCGGAGTTGTCGGCGCAGCCGGTCACGTACGTGGCGGTTCACCGGGAGCGATTCTGCGTGGCGAACTTGAAGCCGCAGGCCGGTCAGCGCAGATCAATACCTTCGGCGGAGGAGTCAATGAAATCCAACGAGAAATCATAGCCTGGATGGGACTAGGGATGAGCAGAGGGAAGCGCTGAACAGATGAACTTCGACCTCACCGAAGAGCAGCAAGCACTACTGGAACTCAGCACCCAAATATTCGAAGGATCATCACCATCGGACCGCGTAGAAGAAATCGAAACCACAGAAGATCGCTTCGACCGTGACCTATGGAAAGAACTCGCAAACGCCAACATTCTGGGAGTAGCGATACCCGAAGAACACGGAGGCCTCGGATTCGGAATTTTTGAACTCTGTCTTGTTCTGGAACAGCAAGGAAGAACAGTCGCCCCGGTCCCACTCCTCCCAACACTTGTCATGGGGGCGCTCCCCATCGTCGAATTCGGAACAACGGAACAACAATCACGCATCCTCCCAGCTATCGCATCAGGGAAATGCATTGTGACCGGAGGATTTCAAGAATGGGGAGCCAACAACCCACTCGACACCTCATTGGAAGCACAGTGCAAAGACGGACAATGGACACTAAACGGGGCTAAACCCGCCATCCCAGCAGCCCACATCGCCGATTACCTAGTCGTACCAGCCAAAACAGACGCAGAAAACACTCACTTGTTTCTCATAGAAAGAGAAGCAACTGGTCTAACTGTCACGACAAACATCACCACGAACAGGGAACTTCAATCCCAAATCGATTGTGATGCTGTGCCTGCAGAACCTTTAGGAGAAGTCGGACAAGGAAACCTCCCAATTCTCTGGACACTCGAAAGAATCAATGTGGCGACCTCAGCTATAGCAGTTGGATGCTGCGCCAAGGCAACTGAAATGGCGGCAGAATACACCAGCGAACGCGAACAATTCGGAAGGCCCCTCTCACACAACCAAGCGGTAACGCAGCGCGCAGCAGACTGCTACATTGGGACAGACGCGATGCGTCTTGTCCTTTGGCAGGCAGCCTGGCGTCTAGACGCAGGCTACCCAGCCTCCGAAGAAGTACGCATAGCGAAATGGTGGGCTTCAGAAGTTGGGCAGAAGGTAGTCCATGACGTTCAACATCTGCACGGGGGAATGGGAGCAGATGTTGATTACCCCGTGCATAGATATTTTCTGTGGGTCAAACAATTAGAAAACTTTCTTGGAGGAGGATCCGCACAACTAGCTGAACTAGGGTCACTCATAACGACAAAGGCCAAAGCAAACACCTTTACGTATTGAAAAGAGGACTATGAGCACACAGCACTCATACTTACCAGCCAGCACTCTCGAAAAAACTGCTAGCTATAACCACGCCCGATACAGCCATACCCTGAAGATCTTCTCAGACGTAGCATCACGATCCAAGCACGATCAACAGACATGCTGCGAAGAGTGGAATGTCCAAGACGTACTTGAACATGCGACCATGGTCATGACTATGGTCGACCAGGTTGACGCAGATAACCCAAACCTCTCAACAGATTCCGACCCTGTAGCTCTCGCCGCCCACTATGCACAAGGGATTGAAGGCCGATGGAATGAAGAAAGCCTTAAAAAAATTGTCCAAACACCGTTCGGTGAGATGACGGTTGACGATTTTCTCGGGATTATCTGGCTGGATACCATCACCCATGTGTGGGATATCGCTGATGCATCTGCAATTGATCATTGCATTCCCCAAGCTATGGCTGAGGAAGCATACGACGTGATGAAACCGAGAGAAGCAGGGTTGCGAGGACCGGGACGCTTCGGCCCCGCTCTTGAACCCACATCGGATGACGCTGTTGATCGCTACATTGCCCTCACCGGTCGAGCTTCAGTCAGAGGATAATATCCCTAACCCGAAAAGTTGAGTTCAAGCCCAGGCCGAGGCCAATCTAAAGCTAGTAACGACCCAGACCCAGATTCGGTTACATATGCGACATTTGCATCGCCTCGGCTAAAAGCAACATTCGTTGTTAACGGCCCGTCAATCGGCACATACTCATGGGACCCATCGGGCCTGACGACAAGAAGACCATCAGGTAACGCGGCGACAACAACAGTTCCGTCTTCTTCAACAGCAAGAGAGTCGAGCGAGCCGAGAGTATTCGCTATACAGCGACCTCTTCTACTCTTGAGAACCCCAGGCTCCTCGAGATCATACGCCCATAATCTTCCTGTCGTAGTCTGAGCAACGTATAGCGTCTTCCCATCAGGAGAAAGCCCACACCCATTCGGGTGATCGATATTATCTATACACCGCTGAATAGACGACCCATCAGGCTGAGCGTAATAAACAGCCCCCTTATCGATCTCTCTCGGTCGCTGTTTCCCAAGGTCAGTGAACCAGAAACCACCGGTTGTGTCGAAAACAATATCATTCGGACCGCACAAATGATCTCCTTCGAACTCATGATAAACCTGCGTAATTTCACCAGTCGTAAGATCAACACGGTCTACAGACCCAGAAACATAATTCGGAGCCTGATTTGCTCCTGTCGAACGATCAAGCGGAAATCTCATTCCCTTATGCTCTGTCCAAATAAATCCACCATTATTACAAACGTACATGCACCCATCTGGGCCGACAGCTGCACCATTCGGCCCTGCGGAACCCGGATCCTCCCATTCAGCAATGGTCTCTCGCACCCCATCAGGTGTGACACGTGAAAGACGCGGCCCAGAGATTTCTACCAAAATAATACTGCCATCGTCCATGACAACAGGCCCCTCAGGGAAATCAAGGCCAGTAGCTAACACGGTTACATTTCTTTCCATACCAAACATTACACGAGACCTATGCGCAGGGCATCCTGATCCGATTAGAATCTTCACATGTTTATTTCCATTGACCCAGATGCGAAAACAGTTTCAATCCAAGAACCCGAAGTCCTAAATGCTTTCCACATTGAAAGCCCAGAACACAAAGAAGACCTAGTTGCTTCCATTATCGGAAACGGAGCAGAGCCAGCTGGAGACGCACATGTGTGGGTGAGCATTGAATGGATTACCCACGATGTTAAAGGGAAAGTCTCCGACAACTGGGAAGAAGACTTCGCAGGAATGGTCCAATATGCGCAAGGCAAGGGATGGGTCAATGAAACTGGAACACATTTAAAGGCGCATATCAAAATTGACTAACTCAACCACGAGCTATGTTCCCAATAGTCAGGGGAAAATATGGGAATAGAAACAACTGACCTATGGAATCTAGTTCTTAAACGAGCCGAACTCAC
>CACFFD010000021.1 GCA_902565595.1 Actinomycetota bacterium | reverse complement strand
TAATTTCTGAATCTCGAAGGACTTTTCCCTGACGCCAATTGGACTTGTGGAGTTCAGAGTTTTCTTGATCCATAAAGCTTCGCGATTTGACCATTGTCTGGGGGTTGTGGTGATGGCGTAAGGCAGTGTAACCCGAGAGTCCAGTGGCAGTGCTTTTCCAACCCCCATCCATTGCAACAAGATTGATGTTGACGTAGACGATCAGGTCAGATTCGGCGGCTCTACGGTTTATTTGAACCTCTTCACCATGGGGAGTTGTTCCGATCACAGTCATTCCATCAGGGTCTTCGGCATCGTGGTTGTAGAGATGCCCGGAAGGGGCAAAAGCATCGTAGACACGGTCTCCAACTGCATGTCGGAGTTCACTTTCAGTCATTCGCCTGTGAAGTGCTAAAGCGGCGATGATATGGACGTCATCTACACCCTGCTGGGCAGCTTGATCAAGGACTGCCTCTATGATCCGTTGCCTAATATCAGGTGCTCTCATTGGTGGAAGAGGCAATGAGATATCGTCGAAAGCTATTGTTAATTTCATCCCAGGTTTTAGCAGTGCTGAAAGAGGTGGGGAATCACCCATCGGATTTTCGAGGGCTTCTTGGATGTGCCTATCGGGATTTCGTAAACCCGGAAGGGGTTCAGGTGGGTAAAGAATTCTCGAGCGTCCAGCAGGAAGCTTTTCTAGTCGGAATCCTTCTCCGTGGTGAAAAAGCACCGGCGGCGTTGACCTGTCGACGTCTAAAACCAGACCGGGCCGTGGATTTCTTCTTCGGTCGTCACTCACTCGCTTATCTCCTTACTCTTGAACCGAGAGGAAGCAGTTTAGAAGGTGACCCTGCTACAGGCTCAAAGTTTTCGATTAGCCATCCCCGCCGGTTGGCTAACGCAGCCAGCTTAGGCTCTGGATTGACAGCAACTGGAAAGCCTACCGCTTCGAGCATCGGCAAGTCACTCGCCGAATCAGCGTACGCAACAGCTTCAGATAGATCGTAATTGTTCTCTTCGGCGAACCGGCGAAGAACCGCTGCCCGAGTTTCACCGATAGGGGGGACTTGCTCCATTTGTCCAGTGTATGTGTTTCCATCATGAGAAAGAGTCGCAGAAATGATGTCATCGAAAAGTGGTTGTAATGGTTTGACGACGAAATCTAATGCACCGGTTATCAATAATGTTCTGTGCCCAAGGGCTCTGTGTTCGCGGACTCTGCGAATGGCTGCGGGGAACGATTTGGTCAAAATCATTTCGCTAAACATTTCGAAAGAATCGTCGTCGATTTGAGTTATCGGTGCTTCAGCGTATCGACGGTAGAAGCTTCGCAAGAAATCACTTCGATCCTTTCTATCTAAAGCGAGCATGCTTGGCGCTTGGACCAATGTTTTTGTTACTAGCTTGGCTCTCTCAGCTTTTGGAAGCCTCTTCGTGGCGAGATAGCTCCATGATGAAACGACATTTGAGGCGATCAGAGTATTTTCAAGATCAAACACTGCTAGTTGGCGCCGAGAGTCCAATACCTGATTTCTTAGACGAGAGGACCGAGATTTTGAGGAGGATTTGGATGGGGAAGTTTTTACTCTTCCTTTGGTAATTACTGTAGGTAAGTGGATGTTGTACACGTACTCGTACCAGTCGATAGATCTTGGGTCGAAAGAGAATATTTCTTTATCTTCTTCAGGGAGTGAGTCCCAAAGAGAAAGAAGATTATCAACCGAGTATAAGGCTTCGCATTCCACGTACTTTCCATATAGCGTGACGTACTCTAAGGCTTTATCGATCTCATTTTTACGGTTCTGAATGTCAGCAACAACCATTGCCTGATTCCCACGTATTGGCAGCTTGTTAAGAGTTTGTTCCGCTTGCCCCAGAAGACCTTGTGCGCGTCTTAACTGCGATTCGACTCGACCCCTGCCCGGGAATCTCCATTTAGCTGGCGCTATGGGTTGATTCTTTTCATCGTAAATGGGGTTCTCTCCAAAGAACTTATGAACGTAATCAGCCAGCTTGGATGTGCGTATCGGGTTGCAGCTTCCAGAAGCCACTTGGAAGATGGTCGTATCAGCTGTGGGTTCTTGGGCCGCACAAGCGATAATCGCAGAAGAGACCAGATCCACTGGGATGATGTCAACAATTCCCTCTGGAATTCCAGGGAATTCTTTTAGCATGCCTTTGCCAAAATTTAAGATTATTGGCTCTGCCATGCGAAAGCCTCGAATCCAACCTGAGGTCGGGCTCTTCCATGAGGATTCAATGATTGATGGCCGAACGATAGTCAATGGAATTTGGTCTCTGGATTCTTCTACTGCCTGTTCAGACATTGCTTTGGTGAAAGCATATGCGTCTGGGAACCCTATGGAATTTGCTCGGTTTCGCCCAGCTTCAACCATTTGATCCTTGACCCAGCGTTGTCGCAACTGTTCAGTTTTCTTAGAAAGGGCAGGAGTTCCGGCTGCTCCTAATTCCGCCCGAGCCATACCACGAAAACCCTCTAAATTGTTTGGTCTTCTGCTGGCATCTTCAACGTATGAGCGGGTTCTCCGAGCTGCATGAATTTCGTCACTCCAATCTATCGGGACGTAAAAGGGGCTTTGGGTTAGCGCCTGCTCCGGCGCATCACCTTTTCTGCTCCCAGCTACATAACAAGTACTGACCATGACCAGATGCGGGGCGATTCCCAAGTTTTTCAAAAGAGTTACTAACCGGACGGGCCCCATCAGATTCACTTCTACGGCTCGATCCAAAGGCTCATCAAAACTAACGGCAGCAGCACTATGGATAACGATGTCACACCCTCCTAGGGCTTCTTTCCCTTTTTCATCTAGCCCTAAGTCATCTAAAGAAATATCAGCAGATATTGCTTCGATCGCCTCTTGCGCTAGTCGATCGAATTCTTCATCGCCGAGCTCTTTTTTGAGGGGGTCGAATGCATCATTGTTTAGTATTTCCCGTTTGACACGCTGCGATGCTGTCCGATTAGAACTTCGAACAAGGAGGACGAGTTTCACATTGGGTATCGTCCGTAGTAGCTGTTCAACTAGGGCGGTACCAAGAAAGCCCGTTGAACCCGTGATAGCTATTTTTTTGCCTGCCAATTGTTCTTTGATCACATCTACTTTCTACCACTTGGTAGGCAATGCTACAATCTTTTCGTGAAGACTTCTGATCGGATTCTTATTGCTGCCACTGTTGCCTTCGGAGAGAACGGGTATGACGGTACAAGTCTCGATTCGCTGGCGCTAGAACTGGGGATACGGAAACAGTCGATCCTGTACCATTATCCAACTAAAGAAGCTCTTCTAGATGCCACAGTTGCAGATGCAATAGAAGTTCTCGCACTGGCTTTGTCTGATGCCGTCACAAAGTCAGAGGATGGTTGGGACAGAATCGAGAAAATGGTTCGAAGAGTTTTTCGTCTAGCTATCCAAAGGCCTGAACTACTAGGTCTTCTCAGAGAAGTCTCAAGGCTGGGTCCACCGACACTAACAAAAGCTGTCAAAGACTTCGACCCTCTGATTAAGGGCGCAACTAAATGGCTAAAATCCGAAATGGCGAACGGAAAGATCGTAGAATCTGATCCGTATCTACTTGTTTTGTCCATGTACTCAGTAATTATGGGTGCAGCCACTGAAGGAAACTTGCTGGAAGCAATAGGGGTTCAACAAACTCCACGAGATGTTGTTTTACGCCGTAAGGAGCTTTTACGATTCCTAAAAAGTGCGTTAGTCCCAGTTCCGAAATAAGTTCTATTGTTTTATTGCCGATTCAAGTAGTTGAACTATTAACTCCTGATAGGAAACGCCAGACTCCTGCCAGAGTTTGGGGTACATCGAAATTGGCGTAAACCCAGGCATGGTGTTTATTTCGTTGACAAGCCATCCGGCACCTTCAGAGTCATAAAAAAAGTCAATACGGGCAAGGCTTCTACAACGCATCAAAGTAAAAACATCCGCTGTTAAAGACTGGACCGCCTCTATCTCTGCATCTGATAGCTCTGCAGGTATATGAAGAGTTGCTCCATCCTCGTACTTGTCGGCGTAGTCATAGAAATCAGCTCCGGGAACGATTTCTCCCGGTTTCGAAATGGCCACTACACCAGTTTCTAGAACAGCTACTTCAATTTCTCGACCAGGTGAGAATTCCTCGATGATGATCCATTCATCGTATTTTCTTGCAGATGCTATTGCGCCATCTAGGTCGGTTGACGATAAAATTTTTGATACTCCAATTGACGAACCCATGTTTGCTGGTTTGACGAAAAGAGGGAAATGCAGAGTAGATTGTTCTACCGCTTCCACCGCACTGTCAAGATCCCGAGCGTGGAAGCTGACCCATGGTACTTGGGGTATTCCATGAGCAGAGAGAAGTTCCTTGGATTTAATCTTGTCCATGCATAGGGCAGACGAAAGTACGCCACTTCCTACATAGGGAACTCCAAAACTTTCAAGAAGGCCTTGTATGGTTCCATCTTCACCGTTAGGCCCATGGAGGACAGGAAAGACAATCAGTTCATTATGAGCGGCTGAGGTAAATAGCTCATGGGGAGTAATTCCCGGTCCAGAAATTAGCAACGGTTCTAGTGAGTGGTCGGAGTCGAGACTATCCGAAGGCAGTGGGCACTTGTGCCAAGTTCCAGAGTGGTCGATCCCGATTAATGTCACCGTATAGAGATCTTTAGGGATAGCTGAATACACATAGCTCGCCGACATGCAAGAGACATTATGTTCGGGTGATTGGCCGCCGAAGAGCAAGACAACGTGTGGTTTGTTGCTAGTCATAATTACCTGCTCTGCAAATTGGACATATTAAAGAGTACCGGCATCTTCAGCTAAGAAAGCGGAAATCGATTTCCAGGCAGACTCATCTTCCCAAAGGAATGAATGCCCTCCTTCAAAAAAACGCAGCTCGGAATTCTGAAGATTGTTAGAAAGGTAGCGAAGGTTCTCAGGAGGGGCTATGCCATCGTACCTTCCGCCAACGACGAGACATTGATGGGAGATCTTCCTTAGATCTCCTGATAGGTCATGGCTGGAACGGGCTGTTATTTGCCGCATTAGCCCTTCAGGAGCTTCATTGGGAAACATTGAAGAGTTTCGCGTAATTAGTTTCTCAAGCAGGTAGACGAACTGCTTTCCTGTCGAGCCACTTTGGTATCTTGTGTCATACATTTCCAGCCATGCTTTTTGCCGTTCCTCCAGTGGGAGATTCATGAGTTGCAAAAGGTCAGCGGAGGAGTAGGTTTCCCCGCCCGGTGAGGTGCATGCAAGGACGAGCTTGCGAATTAGGTTTGGATGCCGGATAGCTAAATGTTGGGCAACCATTCCACCGAAGGAAATCCCAATAACGTCAATTTCAGCTATGTTTAACCCACTTAGAAGTCCAGCGGCGTCATCAGCGAAATTGGCCATAGAGATGGGGTTATCGTCGGCGCTGCTTTGCCCGAGTCCTCTATGGTCATAACGTAGGACCTTGAAGCTCTCATCAATCTGCGGTGTAGGTAGCCGAGGAAGTCTGAGATCTGAACCAGTACCAGAGATGATTAAGAGATCGCGTCCAGTTCCAGTCTGTTCGAAGTAGATCGTTGTTCCGGATAAATGAACAAAGGGCAATATGCAACCTCTTTGTGGGCGACCCTATCGAATTTAGACAAAGGCTGAAGCAAAAACCAATGAAACGATCGTCATAACCTTCAACAATATGTTCATGGCTGGCCCAGAAGTATCCTTGAACGGATCTCCGACAGTGTCGCCGACTACTGCAGCTTTATGCGGATCAGATCCTTTCCCTCCATGGTTCCCAGCTTCGATATATTTTTTGGCGTTGTCCCACGCCCCGCCAGCATTAGCCATGAAAATAGCCAGAGCAAAGCCCGTGACAAGTGCACCTGCAAGGAGGCCACCGAGAGCGTCAATGTCGATGAATCCAACTACAAGTGGGACTACCACGGCTAAAGATCCAGGAATGATCATCTCCTTCAGTGACGCTTCTGTTGATATTGCGACGCAACGAGCAGAGTCAGGGACGACACCGGGTTGCCCATCACGAAGTCCAGGTATCTCTCTAAATTGTCGACGTACTTCCTCTATCATTGCGGTAGCTGCCCGGCCGACAGCGTCAATAGTAAGGGCTGCGAATAGGAAGGGCAGTCCCGCTCCAAGGAAAAGGCCGATAAACACGTCGACTTCACCGACGTTAAGATTCAAAGTTTCACCAGCTTGTTCAACTGCGTATTCGAAGCTTTTAAATAATGCAAGGGCAGTTAATGCAGCTGATCCTACGGCAAATCCCTTTGCGATTGCAGCAGTGGTGTTTCCTAGCGAGTCGAGTGCGTCTGTTACTTCGCGAACTGATGGGTCAAGTTCAGCCATTTCGGCGATACCTCCCGCGTTGTCAGCGATTGGCCCATACGCATCAACAGAGACAACAGCGCCAGTAGTTGCAAGCATTCCAATGGCCGCGACTGCTATTCCGTATATGCCGTCGTCGAGCGTTAGTTCTCCACCCCAGTATGCGATTCCTATACCGACTAAGACAAGTATGACTGAGGCAGCAACAGATACCATGCCAGCGCTAATTCCGCTCAACACCGTAGTTGCCGGGCCTGTTTCAGATTGCGCAGCTATCTTTTTAACTGGTCCGAAGTGGTCTGATGTATAGAATTCAGCGGTCTTTCCTAACGCCCAGCCAACGACAAGCCCACCAACGACTGAAAGGGCTATGCCAATTGGGTTTCCGCTAGCTGAATCAAACAACCAGTATGCAACTGCTATTGTCCCTCCGATGGTTAGCGCCATAGCTACGTTTGTCCCTCTATGGAGAGCATGGCTTAGGGCTTTCGAGTCTGTAGAATCTCCGCCCTTTACGAGGAAGGATCCAAGTATTGAGGCGATCATTCCAATAAAAGCTACTGCCATCGGGAACATGAGCAATCCGATGAACTCAGCAGATGTGGCTTGTTCTGGTTGTAAGCCGACGGCGAAAGCTGTCAAGGCAACAGGTGCGATTATGGAACCGGCGTATGACTCAAATAGGTCCGCTCCCATACCAGCAACATCACCGACGTTATCTCCAACATTGTCTGCGATGGTGGCTGGATTTCGAGGGTCATCTTCAGGTATCCCAGCTTCAACTTTTCCTACGAGGTCAGCCCCCACATCAGCCGCCTTAGTGTAAATGCCGCCACCTACACGAGAGAAAAGGGCTATGGAGGAAGCGCCTAACCCATAGGCAGTAACGATTTCAAAGGCGTCATCTGCTTCAAGCCAGATTACAAACAAGAGATACACGAACATTAAACCAAGTAGCGCAAGTCCAGCTACGGCGAATCCCATTACAGCTCCGCCACGATAGGCAACGGGGAGCGCTTTGGCTGGGCCATCTTTCGCAGCTTCAGTGGTGCGTGCATTTGCCATTGTCGCAACAGTCATGCCAACGTAACCTGCTGTGGCTGAGAGAATAGCACCTATAACGTAGGAGATAGAGGCCAGCGGGGTGATGACAATCGCTAGCAATATGATCATTGCTACAACGAACACTGAAACCCAGGTGTATTCCTGTTTCAGAAAGGCTTTTGCGCCTTTTTGAATTTCGGTCATGAGGAAGACCATTCTGTCATTGCCTGCTGGTGCAGCTTTAACAGTGGTGAAGAAATAGTAGGCTAAAAGCAAAGCAGCGACAGCGCTAGCTAGGGCGAGGTAGGGTATCGATTCCAAAGGGGCTCCTTGTAATTTAGAACGTTGAGACTTTACTGCTAAATTTCATCTTTTCTCAACTTCTACTCTTAGAAAGTTTCATAGTCAAGCATTATGAAATATCGCTAGTTGCAGTCCTCTATTATTCGTTTCGTAGATCTTACCATATTTAAAATATTTTGGATTTTTTCCCAGCATCGGTGATTTTTCCGTCTAAAACTGTAACCATAAAGGTGTGTACGTCGTTGTCGTAGGAGCTGGGGAAGTTGGCGTTTATATTACCCGTTTGCTCACTGACCCAAAGCATCAGTTAAAGAATATGGAAGTCGCAGTTATCGACGTAGATTCTGACCGGTTAGATGAGATACAAACGAGAGTAAATGCGAATCTGATTCATGGAAGTGGGAGCCACCCAGCAGTCTTGTTAGAAGCCGAAATTAATCGCGCTGACCTCCTTGTCGCTGTAACTTCAAATGATGAAGTGAACCTTATAGCGAGCCTATACGCCCGTAATCAAGGAGTTTCAAAAACCATAGTGAGAATTGAAGCCTCTGAATTTAAGGCAGAATCCGACAATGAAGATTTTTTCCTTGGCCCACTTGGACCTAATCTTGTGTTTGACCCCGATGAGGATACGGCTAAAGAGATTGCTGAACTTCTTGGAGCATGGGGGGCCGAAGAGCTTGCGCTACTCTGCGATGGTGAAGTGGCCATTATGGGTGTAACCCTTAGTGAAGATGCGGAATTCTGCGGTCAGACTCTCTCTGCTATTGGTGATCAATATGAACCTGAGTGGAGTTTCCTTGTCGCAGCGTTGCAAAGAGACGGAGAGACGGTCATTCCTAGATCAGATGAAACACTTCTTTCAGGAGATCGACTATGGCTCGTCATTAAGAAGTCAGAAAGATCGAATGTTCTTGAGTCGCTGGGTTTTAAAAAGAAAAAGCATCGCCGTGTGCTTCTCATGGGGGGAGGCAGAACAGCAGAATTCTTGGCTAAAGAGTTGGTCAAGATGCGTTTCCGAGAAGTGACGCTAATTGAGCAGAACGAAGTGCGAGCTGCAAAATTGGCTAGTCGCCTCGATGGGGTAGATGTCGTCAACGGAGATATTTCGGACGCCCAATTCCTGAGTAACGAAATAGATGCAGGGAAATATGATGCCGCAGTAGCTCTAACCGGAAAAGATGAGGCCAATGTCCTTGCAAGCATGTATGCGAAGTCACTAGGTGTTGAGCGAACTATGGCAATCCTCCACAGGCTTAAGCTTTTAAAGCTCATGGATTCGGCTGGAGTGGATTCTGCGCTATCTCCTGTTACGGCAAGTGCGAACCGTGTGCTGAGCTACGTCCATGAGGTTGATGATGTTGCCACCTTCCTCGGCGCTGATCAAAATTTTGAAGTCGCTGAACTGGAGGTTGAAACAGACAGCCTTGCGGCCTCACGGACACTCAAAGAGCTAGGGTTGCCGAAAGAAGCTTTGGTCGGAGCGTATGTTAGAGAAGGTGAAGCGCGTATTGGCCGCGGAACTAGCCAACTATTTCCCGGTGATCATGTCTTGCTTATAGCGCGACCCGAAACATTAGAGTCTCTTACAGGGTTTTTTCATGCTGACTCCAAGGAGAGCTGAAGCTAGTGCACCTTAGGAGGGGGTTTGACTGATTCCCAGGTTGACACGAAAAGGACCGTTAATGTCGTTCTTATAGCAGCGTCTCTTTCTTTGCTTGAAGTGTCGTTACTAGCTGCATTTAGTTTTCTTGCCTCTTTAACATCGCTAGATCGGAATTTCTTTGTCTTTTTAGTATTTGCTGCAACCTGTGGGGTTTTTGGACTAGCAGCAGTCAAGGCAAGATCTCACCGTAACGAATTTACCGCTGGTGAAATCTTTCAAATCATTTCTCTGAACTTTGCAGTAGTGATCCTTCTTTGCTCAGTCATTTATATTGCATTAGGTGTTTGCAGTACGTTCGATAGAGCCCTTCTTGAAGCGACATCTGGCCTTTCGACGACGTCACTGACGAATGTCAGGCCTGAATCTCTTGGGGAAAGCATACTTCTGTTCCGTTCCCTTACCCAGTGGCTGGGCGGGATAGGTGCTCTTGTAATGGTTTTTGTAGCGTTGCCTGCGGCAGATAGAACAGACGAATTTGATGTTTCCTTTGCTAAGTCGTTCACTGCTCGAACAGTTCCAGGTACCTTACTTCGCCTTATAAAGTTCTATAGCGTCATTACATTAATCGCAGGTGTAGTATTTGTGGTCGCCGGAATGAGTGTGTTCGATAGTCTGTGTCATGCTCTCACTTCAGTTTCCTCTGGTGGTTTCAGCACAAGGAACGCATCTATAGCAGGGTTTGAATCGGACGCCATCGAGTGGGTAGTGGCAACAGTGATGTTATTCACTGGAATCAATGTGGTGATTCTTTGGTGGGTGTGGAAGCGAAAATTCACAAAGATCCTAGAAAATTCTGATCTTCGCTTCTACTTAATTCTTTTGATGGCTGCTATTGCCTGTTTTTCTATTTGGAGAAGAGGTATTGGTTCGTTTGGTCGAATCGTTCGAGAAAGTTTCTTCCTCGCAAGTTCACTTCTTAGCACTACAGGTTTTACCAGCGTTAATTGGGAGTTCCCTTCAGGAATGACTGTACTGGTCTTACTTCTTTTGGGTGTAGGTGCAATGGCCGGTTCGTCAGGCGGTGGATATGGATCCGCACGTGTTTTACAGCATTATCGATTTGCACGTAGAGAACTGACCCAACAGTACAAGCCCAGTTCGGTTCGTGTTGTGAAAATAAGTGGAGAAGTGATCGACGAAAGAGCACTCCAACGCCTTCATGGTTTTACAGCGATTTTTCTTTCTTTTGTTGCAGCTGGTGCATTTCTGATAGCTCTGGCAAGTCCAAGGACAGGCCTTACTGAAGTATTGAGTTTCTCCCTAACATGCTTGGCTACTGCTGGACCGTTTCTAGGTTCGACTGCTCTTGATTCAGGTATTGAATTCAATGCAGTTACTCATGTTGTTGCCTCAGTGCTTATGGTTTTGGGTCGCTTATCCATATTTCCTATTGCCTACCTTGGTGTAGCTGCCTTTCGTACTTTTAGAGAAGGGCCATTGAGGAGAATTGGCTATAGGGCGCTGAGATCATGAGAATAAATCCGAACTTGTTCACCGAGGGGCCAATCGATTCGCCGACCTTAAATGTCATGGGATTAGCGCTAGCTTTTCTTAGCCCAGGTCTTTTCCTTGCTGGAGTAGTTGAATGGATTTCAGTAACTTCTCATAATGAGTGGCCCCTATTTGCTTCAGCTGCGATTTCTTTAAATCTAGGGCTTACGCTTCGAGCTTTAACTGAGATATCCGACGAGGTGAAACCTCTTTCAATGTTTTCAATGGTTGCTTGGTCGTGGGTTGCTTGTTCTTTCATGGGCTCATTGCCGTACCTGTGGGGAGGAGTATTCCCCTGGGCTAATTTTGATGGCGCTCTTTTCGAATCTATATCCGGTTTCTCTACTTCCGGATCAACGGTATTGGAAGATATAGAGAGCTTAGGAAAGGGCATGCTCTTTTGGCGACAACTTACCCAATGGTACGGCGGTATGGGAATGATCGTATTAGCTACGGCAGTGCTCCCAAGGCTTGGTGTAGGGGGGTTAGCTCTAATGAGTAAAGAGGCTACAGGTCACAAGTCAGACATGTTCAGGGCAAGCGCGACCAGAACAGCGAAAACATTATGGACAGTTTATTTCGCTACTACGGTGACGATAGCGATTGCCTTGTGGATTACGCCTGGGCCAACGTTATTTGATGCAATAACTCACGCATTGTCAACTGCAGCAACAGGTGGTTTTTCGACATATAACTCTTCAGTGGGGTATTTTGACTCTGTAGCGGTCGAAATAATTCTTATCCTGGCGATGCTCTTTAGCGCCATCAGTTACACCTTGCATTACAGAGCCTTTACTCAAAGGGAAAGATATGCTTGGTTTCGCTCATCAGAAACTAGAGTTTTCTTGGGCGTTACGTTCACTGCCGCTCTGCTAGTAACGCTCATAAATACCTCAGATGACATTGGATCGTTCACTACTGTTCTTCGTGATTCAGTTTTCAATGTTGTCGCCCTCGCGACATCAACAGGTTTCAGCAATGCGCGGCCAGAGGGAATAGGTGATTTTGTTCTATGGGGTGCTGCTTCGCAGATTCTAATCCTCTTTCTAATGACAGTCGGAGGAACAACAGGTTCGACTGCAGGCGGAATGAAAGTTCTGCGGCTACAAATTGGATTAAAAGCTCTTAAAAGAGAATTGAGATTATTCGAACATCGAAAAGGCATCTTTCCGATCACAATGGGGCGTGAACCCGTATCCGACAGAATTATCTCTTCTGCCTTAGCGTTCGTGGCTTTATTTATCTCTTTCGTCATTCTCGGCACAATAGCTATCTCAGCATTGGGTAATGACCTAATAACATCAGCTAGCGGCGCTATCTCAGCGATGAGTAATATGGGGCCCGCACTCGGAGACGCAGGGCCTACAAGTAACTACTTGTCCTTCAGTCGGCCCGCACGATCAATCCTCGCATTTTTGATGATCCTAGGGAGGCTAGAAATTTACGCGGTGCTATTGATGTTAGTCGCGCCAGCCAATCGAATTCTTATACGAAAGTAATCAGCAATCAGTAAAAAATGATTGGCAAAACACTTTTAGATACTCCTGATCCTTTACCCCACATATTTCCCGTGCAGAATGCATAGACAATTGAGGAACACCAATATCAATGGTTCTCACTCCAAGATTCGCCGCCGTAGTCGGTCCGATTGTCGATCCGCAGCTCAGGTCACTTCTATTCGAAAAGACTTGATGAGGTATATCGCTATTCTCACATGTCTTCTTAGCTAGAGCCTCTCCAACAGCGTCAGTTGCGTATCGCTGGTTAGCATTTCGCTTAATTACAATTCCCTCATTCAATCTTACAAAATGATTTAAATCATGCCGCTCAGGGTAGTTCGGGTGAGTGGCGTGGGCGCCATCAACTGAGGCGCACAAAGAATTCTCCAATGCAGTTGCACGAGATTCCGGAGATAAGTCAGACATGATCCTGTTAATCGCACCAGATAGGAAATTTCCCGATGCCCCAGCGGATGAGACACTCCCCACTTCCTCATGGTCGAATAAGCAAACTAGAGGAGTTGCTTCTAAATCTGATATCTCTATATCGCACAATGCGGATATAGCTGCATAGCATGAGACCAAATTGTCGACCCTGCCTGATGCGAGCCATTCTCCTTGAGCTCCTAGTATTTCTGATGGCTGTACATCATGCAGCATTAGATCCCAGGAAATAATTTCGTCCGGATCGGATGATAATTGACTAGCAAGCCACTCGTTGAAAGTCGGAGCATTTGGAGTTGAGTCAGCCCAAATGGGGACCAGTTGGGTTTGCGCGTTCAATTTCAACCCCTTCTCGTTTATGTCCCTATCCAGATGAATAGCTAACTGCGGAACTCTGCATATTGGCGCACTGGAAGAAAAGAGAACTTCTTCGAATGGGTCATTCGCAACAACGACTCTTCCGGAGATGCCTAAGTCTCGATCTAACCAGGAGTTTAATAAGGGGCTCCCATATGTCTCTATCGAGAGCTGTTCGAATGCACCACTTGACTGTTTTTGGAATGGCTTCAATCGCAGATTTGGGCTGTCAGTATGCGCGCCTACAATTCTGAAGCCGTTCTCAGATGGTAAGTCATCTTTCTCTATCCAGGCGATGATGCTCCCATCACGAATAAAGAAATTGTGGCTTGTTCTACTAACCCAACTACCGTGATCTGATACTTCGGAGAAGCCATTCTGCAAAAGAAGCGCTTTTGCATTGCCTACGGCATGGAAAGGTGACGTAGATGCATCAAGAAACATTTTGAGGCCGCTGAGTTTCTGATCTGAGACAAACTCCATGACAATTATTCTGCCTCAACGTCGTTACTTTTCCATGCAGGAAAAAAAATCTTTGGGGAATAGTAGGTAAAAAGGTAGAATGTGGTGCTGGCCCTCTTCGCCTGCACAGCTGATCGAGAATGAAGGAAGTCTTCATGACCATGAATCCAGATCTACCTCAAGCTCAAGGGTTGTACGACCCATCATTTGAGCATGATTCATGCGGGGTCAACTTTATAGCGAATCTGAAAGGCAACAAGAGTCATGAAATCGTCGCCTCGGCCATTGGCGCACTGTGCCAACTTCAACATAGGGGCGCCTTAGGATCAGAAGAGAATACGGGCGATGGTGCAGGAATTTTGATTCAAGTACCTGACAAATTCTTAAGAGAAGTGGTCGACTTTGAACTTCCTCCACAAGGTGAATTTGCCACCGGAATAGCGTTTATGCCACAGAATTCTTCAGAGAACGAACAAGCGGTATCTTCCATAGAAAGTATCGCTTCAGATTTAGGATTTTCTGTACTGGGTTGGAGAGAGGTTCCAATTGACAGTTCAAATCTTGGCTCTGGAGCTTTAGGAACGATGCCAAATTTTTCTCAAATATTCCTCGCATACCAGATTGATGATACGAGGTATTTGGCTGGGATAGATCTAGATCGTAAAGCTTACAGATTGCGAAAGAGATGTGAACATGAAATCAATTTCGAAAGAGCGGACGTTGCTGGAGAAGGCATGGGTGGAATGTCAAAGAGACATTCAGGCGTTTATTTTCCGAGTCTTTCATCTCGAACCTTCGTATATAAGGGGATGTTAACGACCCCGCAACTAGGAGAATTCTTTCTCGACTTAACTGATGAACGTGTGGAAAGCGCCCTTGCTCTTGTTCACTCAAGATTCTCAACTAATACGTTTCCATCTTGGCCTCTTGCTCATCCGTATAGATTTATTGCACACAATGGCGAGATAAACACAGTGCAAGGAAATAGAAATTGGATGAGAGCTCGTGAAGCGGCCCTTGACTCCGAAGTCCTAGATGGCGACATGGAGGAACTATTTCCAATATGCACTCCTGGGGCCTCAGACACGGCTGCGTTTGACGAATGCCTAGAGCTTCTCGTTTTGGGTGGTTATTCATTACCTGAAGCAGTTCTTATGATGATTCCTGAACCATGGGAGAACCATGAAAGCATGGATGATTCACTCAAATCGTTTTATCGATACCATGCGACGAGAATTGAACCTTGGGATGGTCCTGCATCAATAATTTTCACTGATGGAGTAGTGGTTGGGGCGGTTCTAGATCGCAACGGCCTCCGACCCTCTCGATACTGGTTGACTGAAGATGACTTAGTAATTATGGCCTCTGAAGTTGGAGTTCTCGATATACCAAGCTCGAAGATAGTTGAGAAGGGAAGACTGCAGCCCGGAAAAATGTTTTTCATTGACACTGAACAGGGAAGAATTGTGAGGGATGGTGAAATCAAAGAGATGCTTTCCGCTGCTCATCCTTTCGGAGAATGGTTAAGCGATAATGAAATTGCTTTAGCCGACCTGCCAGACAGGCAGGTGGCTCGGCTGGAAAATAGTCCCCTGGTAACTCGTCAAAAACTATTCGGTTACTCCAATGAAGAGTTAAAGCTCTTAATGACGCCCATGTATCTCAATGGGAAGGAGGCAATAGGGTCGATGGGCACAGATACGCCTCTCGCCGCTCTTTCTAATCGACCTCGTTTGCTCTATGACTACTTCAAACAACTTTTCGCCCAAGTAACCAATCCTCCGCTAGATGCAATTCGAGAAGAGATTGTGACCTCAACTAATGGCTGGTTGGGTCCTGAATTGAATCTATTGGAAAGTGAGCCAGAGTCATGTAAACGAATTTTTCTAGAACACCCAGTTATAACAAATCGCGAACTTCTGCGTTTGCTGGATATTGACGGAGAGCTGAGTGGGCAGTCAGGATATAGCGAATTTCAAGCAGAAGTAATCCAGTGTTTATATCCAGTAGATGAAGGAGGAAGCGGCCTCAGGGCTGCGATAGAGAATACGCGTGCTCTCGTTTCGAAAGCTATTGAATCTGGAAAGAACCTTATTGTTCTCTCTGACCGAGGCTCCAGTGCAAGCCACGCGCCCATCCCTGCACTTCTAGCAACTGCTGCCGTCCATCATCATCTAATAAGAGAAAAAACTCGTTCAAAGGTCAGCCTCATCATCGAAACAGGGGAAATGCGTGAAGTTCATCACCTATGTCTTCTTCTCGGATATGGGGCGAACGCAGTAAACCCATATCTCGCCTTTGAAACGATCGCAGACCTAATTGAAAAAAGAAGTAGTGATGAAAGTTCAACTATTACTGTCGAAGATGCGTTTAAAAACTATGTAAAAGCATTCGACAAAGGCGTGCTAAAAGTAATGTCCAAAATGGGCATATCTACAGTAAGAAGTTACATCGGATCACAAATTTTCGAAGCTATAGGTTTGGGGAAGCCGCTAGTGATTGATGCATTCCCAGGCACAATGAGCCGGTTAGGTGGCGTTGGATATGCCCAAATAGCTGAGGAAATTAAATTTCGACATCAGATTGCATTTCCACCGATGCCAACCCACCGTTCTCACCGTCAGTTAGTAGCAGGAGGGGAGTATCAATGGAGAAGAGAGGGGGAGTACCACTTATTCAATCCTGAAACTATCTTCAAATTACAGCACGCAACCCGACAAGGCAGATTTGATATCTTCAAAGAATATACTGACCGAGTAAATGAACAAAGCACGAATTTAGCTACATTACGTGGCCTCTTTAAGTTCAATTATGAATCACGCCCCTCAATTCCTTTAAATGAGGTTGAACCAATTGAAGAGATAATGAAGACATTCTCTACCGGTGCTATGTCATACGGTTCTATTTCTGCTGAAGCACATGAAACTTTAGCAATTGCTATGAATCGGATTGGAGCTAAATCTAACACAGGAGAAGGTGGTGAACATCCGAGCAGATATGAACCGGATGAGAACGGGGATCTTCGGAGATCGGCAATCAAACAGGCCGCGTCTGGCAGGTTTGGGGTTACAAGCGAGTACCTAGTAAATGCTGACGATATCCAGATAAAAATGGCGCAAGGGGCTAAACCGGGTGAAGGCGGTCAGCTGCCCGGACACAAAGTGTGGCCTTGGATAGCTGAAGTTAGACACTCCACCCCTGGGGTAGATCTAATTTCACCACCACCACATCATGACATCTATTCAATTGAGGATTTAGCGCAACTAATCCACGATCTCAAAAATGCCAATCCTGATGCACGGATACACGTCAAACTAGTCTCCGAGCTTGGAGTGGGAACGGTAGCCGCAGGTGTTTCCAAGGCTCACGCTGACGTAGTTTTGATCTCTGGACACGATGGGGGAACAGGGGCGTCACCGCTAACATCAATAAAACATGCTGGAACTCCTTGGGAGCTAGGACTTGCTGAAACACAACAGACATTACTTCTGAACAATTTGAGGGACAGAGTCGTTGTTCAGTGCGATGGCCAGTTGAAGACAGGAAGAGATGTTGTAATTGCGGCGCTGCTTGGTGCTGAGGAGTTTGGTTTCGCAACAGCTCCGCTGGTCGTAATGGGGTGCATAATGATGAGAGTTTGCCATCTTGATACTTGTCCAGTTGGTATAGCGACTCAGAATCCAGAATTGCGAGAAAAGTTTGAAGGTCAAGCTGATCATGTAGTGAACTTTATGGAATTTATAGCTCAAGAGGTAAGAGAGCTATTATCTGAACTTGGTTTCCGAACACTGAAAGAAGCAGTCGGGCAAGTTGATGCTTTGGATGTCTCTGATGGAGTGGACCATTGGAAGGCAGCAGGGCTTGACCTCTCTCCCATCCTTTATCAGCCACCTCTGGCATCAGACGCCGTGCGATACTGCCGTGAGCAGCAAGACCATGGCTTAGAATATGCACTCGACCAAACACTAATCCAGCTCGCTGAAGGTTCGCTGAAACATGGCGATCGAGTACACATAGAAATGCCGATTCGTAATGTAAATCGAACTGTGGGGACTTTGCTCGGGCATCACCTGACAAAACGCTGGGGGGGTGAAGGATTGCCGGATGACACAATCCAAGTTGACTTTACAGGCTCAGCAGGGAACAGTTTCGCAGCGTTTGTTCCAGCTGGAATAACTCTTCGCCTCCATGGAGATGCCAATGACTACCTTGGTAAAGGGCTGAGCGGGGGCAGAATTATCGTTTCACCTCCAGAAGACTCACCCTTCAGACCTGAAGAAAATGTTATCGCTGGAAACGTCATTCTCTATGGGGCAACAAATGGTGAGGTATATCTTAATGGCCTAGTTGGTGAGCGATTTTGTGTCCGTAATTCCGGAGCTCTCGCTGTAGTAGAGGGTATAGGCGACCATGGATGTGAATACATGACTGGAGGTCGTGTCGTCATTCTCGGTTCTACCGGAAGGAACTTCGCAGCAGGAATGTCAGGCGGAATAGCGTATGTCCTAGATGTTGACGGAAGTTTCCCCAGCCGAGTTAATCGAGAATTAGTAGATTTAGAGGAACTAGATGAAAGTGATATCGGATGGCTTCGTGAGACGATAGCCAAGCACCAAGGAGAAACCAGTTCGGAATTAGCAAAGCGCTTGCTAGATGCATGGCCAAAGACAATGGACCAATTTGTGAAAGTTGTCCCTCGAGACTACAAGCGAGTGCTCGAAGCCATTGAGGAAGCAGAAGCTAAGGGCACAGACATTGTCAAAGCGGTAATGCATAGCACCGGAGGATCTTGATGGGTGACCCTAAAGGATTTATGAAGCATGAGCGGGTCGTTCCGGACTCCCGACCTGTCCCTGTTCGACTTCGTGACTGGCGTGAAGTCTACGAACCATTCGATACAGACATTCTCAAATCTCAAGCCTCGCGTTGTATGGATTGCGGTATACCTTTTTGCAATAACGGTTGTCCGCTGGGCAACTTAATTCCGGACTGGAATGATTTGGTCTATAAGAACGAATGGAAGCGGGCTATAGAAGCTCTTCATGCCACAAATAATTTTCCCGAATTCACTGGCCGACTATGTCCGGCCCCATGTGAAGCTGCTTGTGTACTGGGCATTAACGAAGATCCTGTGACTATTAAACAGGTCGAAGTTGAAATTATTGAACGTGCATGGAACGAGGGATGGGTTTACCCGATTATCTCAGAGAAGAAAACTGGAAAGAAAATTGCAATAGTAGGCTCGGGGCCCGCTGGGCTAGCAGCAGCACAACAACTAACCAGAGCTGGCCATGAAGTGACTGTTTATGAACGAGCTCCAAAGATTGGGGGGCTACTTCGTTACGGCATCCCAGAATTCAAGATGGAGAAACGATTCTTGGATCGAAGGCTGGAACAGATGGTCGACGAGGGAACTCGCTTCGAAACAGGTATCGATGTAGGGAAAGATTTAGACGTTAAGCAACTTAAAGAGGACAACGATGCAGTTGTTTTAGCTATAGGGGCTACTCAATGGAGAGGTTTACCAGTACCTGGCCATGACCTAGAAGGCATATATCAGGCAATGGAGTACTTGGTCCCTGCAAATCGTGTCGCTGAAGGACAATTAGATGAACACCCGTTCTCTGCAGCAGGAAAGGATGTCATCATTATCGGAGGAGGTGACACTGGCGCTGACTGTCTAGGGACGGCTCACCGACATGGAGCTTCATCAATTCATCAATTCGAAATCATGCCTGAGCCACCAGAAAATAGGGACATATCAACTCCTTGGCCTACATGGCCTATGATGCTCCGAACGTCTTCCGCTCATGCTGAAGGAGGAGAGAGGGTCTTCTCGATTAGCACTAGACAATTTATTGGAGAGAACAACAGAGTTAAATCTTTAGAAACTATTGAAGTCGAAATGGTACATGAAGATGGAAAGATGAAGTTTGTTGAGATTGAGGGAACGGAACGAGAGTATAAGGCAGATTTGGTCTTTCTAGCACTCGGATTTACCGGCCCTGAACAATCTGGTATTTCAGATGGATTGGGAATTAACTACGATGAACGTGGCAATATTGCCCGGGACGAGAATTGGATGAGCACTGAAGATGGGGTGTTTGTAGCTGGTGATGCGGGGCGAGGGCAGAGCCTCATAGTATGGGCTATAGCTGAAGGAAGAGCTTGCGCAGCAGCTGTGGATCAATGGTTGGAGGGAAATTCGTTGCTACCGAAGCCGGTGACGCCATCCACACAGCAATTGCGATAGTCCTACCATTCAGGAACGGCGTCAAGAAACTCTAGGGCGCTCTCTAAGAAATGGAAGTCCTTAGGGGTCGCAAAGTGGTCGACGCCCTTCAAGGTGACGAGCGTTGCATTTTGGAGCAAATTGACCAGCTTTGTAGCTGGCCTAGCAAAATCATTTTCTCCCAAAACAACTAGAACAGGAATATTTAGCCCCGCAAGACTGTCAGGGTCCATCACTGATTCCTGATTCTTTAAGTAACGGGCGATGTATGTGCCATCTATATCTGAATGTTCTGCAAGCTGGTGGAAATATCGGCTTTCTGGATCTTCGAAGTCTTTAGCTCCACTAAGTGCGTTCGATATTCGTGCACCTCTTTTCAAGTCAGGTTCAAATAAACTATCTCCAACACCTGCCAAAACTAATTTCCTAAATTGATTGGGATTCGTGCATGCTATTTCCAACAGGACTCGCGCTCCAAGGGAAAATCCGACGCCATCTACAAGGGGAAATGGTATGGCTCTACTTACGTAATTAGCTAAATTGCCGTCAAAGTCGGATGTAGTTTTATATTCGACTCCATGTCCGGGGAGATCGATAGGGAGAAAATCTCTTTCAGCTTCTCTTACAAGGTCAAACCACCCGTTGTCACCCCAAGTTCTAGCGGAAGTGGTTGCGAGCCCATGGAGGAAGAGAATCGGAGGTAGATCAGTCATAAGTCTAAAGGAAGCAGGTAGCGGGCTGGAGCATATAAATAGACCACTAAAAACACATTAGCCCCGTCAGGTTTTCTGCCGAAACAGAATCCCTTTCGGGGCTGTGCAGTTTAACGTCGTTTCCTAAGTCATCCCCTGAAGGACTTCCTTGGTTCCGGTACCGTTCCCGATCTGGCTTTCGCCTTCTCGACCTTCCCATTTCTGCTTTCTTCTCCTGAGAGTTTCTGCTTTCATGTTCTGGTTCGCTTTTCCCCTAAGGGTCTTGCTCTTCTCGGCCTTCCTTCCCTTCCTCCTAAGATTCCGGGTTGGTCGTCTGTCTGGATTTCTGCCCTAGAGCTTCTTTCCTTCCAGTTGATTCTCTACCTAAGTAGATCCTCACCGTTAAACCTGTTCCGATGGCCGTTCATACTTTCCGATGGCCGAGCCTACCCGGGTTTCGATGCTGCCACCGCTTCCCGTTTGGTTTGCCATTTTCTTGTATGCCGTTGTCACCGGCGTGTAGACACATTTACATTTTCTTTTGTGTATGTCAAGCGATTTTTTAAAATCCTCAGCTTTTCCCCAAGATTATTTTAAAATCCCCAATTTTCGAATTATTACCCACAGTATTTCCACAGAAAAGCGACTATTCGGTAGCGAAAAGTTGGTCTGGGTTTTCAAAGAATTTAAATTCGAGAGCATTTCCTGATGGGTCACGAATAAACATGGTCCATTGCTCTCCCGGTAAACCTTGGAACCTAACATGGGGTTCAAGTTCAAAAGGCCACTCAGATTCTATGAGTCGATTTATTAGAGATTCCCAATCCTCATGATCGAGGATCGCTCCGAAATGAGGAATAGGGACGAGATCTCCATCAACGTGATTGCTCAAAGTTTTAGAATTATGATCGTTTGTCCTATCTAGATGGGCTACAAGTTGATGGCCAAAAAAATTAAAATCCATCCATGTAGTGTCTGATCTGCCTTCACTCGCACCGATAATTTCGGTATAAAATTTTCTTGTTTGTTCGAGATTATTTACTGGAATAGCTAGATGAAATTTTGGATCAGGCATTAGGACCACTGGTTTCGCTGAATTAAGACATTTTTTAGGGTCTTGGGCCTGTCAGTCATGATCCCATCAACTCCCAAATCTAATAACCGGTTCATCTCGCTAGGTTCGTTTATCGTCCAAGCATGAACTACCTTTCCTAGAGAGTGAACACGGTTAACGAAAGTTTCAGTAATTAGCGGAACCCCTTTCATCGCTACTGGAACCTGCACGCATTGGCCTTTTAACACCGTTGAACTATTCGTCAATCTTCCAAGGCGAATTCGTGCTATCCCTGAAGGGCCGATCCCAATGCATAAGTCTTTCCCAACTAATCGAGATATCTCTTGGTTTCTTCTATCTGAAAAAGATGATACGCAAACTCGAGAGATTGAAGCCGTTTGCTGTATCACTTTTGCAAGAGCCCTAGATACTTGATCATTTTTAGGGTCGATATTGAATCGTGCTTCGGGAAATGCGGACAGGAGGTCGCTGAGTAACGGTATTTCTGACTTGCCTTCAATTAATGCGTCTTTAATGATTGAAAGGGGAGTCTCCGAGACTTTTCCGGAGAGGTTCGTTACACGATCGAGGACGTCATCATGGAATGCAATTACGTGGCCATCTGAGGTCAAATGTACATCAGTTTCTAGATAGCGGTATCCGATGTCGATAGCTGATTGAAATGCTGCCATCGAATTCTCGGGAGCATCCAGAGCTCCTCCCCGATGGGCAAATGCAATGGGAAAGTTGGAATCGAGGTACGGAAATTCTCTCTCCAAATTCTCCTCCTTTACTCTCTCAAAATAGTACACAGAGATTCCTATTGCCCATAGCCACTACAAATTCAATCCGATACCACCTAATCGGTTCCAAGCTGGGTAGCGTTAACGTATGGATAGACGTACGAAAATTATTGCAACAATTGGACCTGCAAGTGATAGTGAAGCGACCTTGCGGGAACTAGTCAGTGCCGGAATGGACGTCGCGAGATTGGGCCTAGCTCACGGAACTCTTGATGAAGCGCTTGAGCGGTACGAGAGAATCAGGAAAGTCTCAAAAGATATGGGGAAACGAGTGGGGATACTAGTAGATCTCCCCGGCCCAAAGATTCGGTCCGCGCCTTTCCCTAGCGAAGGCTCAGTGCTCGAAAAAGATTCCATCATTAAACTTATTCCTGGCACTAGTCACTCCTCTGAAAATATTGTTGAAGTTGAATACGAAAATGTTCTGGACGATTTAGTTCCTGGCGATGTAATCCCATTCGGTGATGGGCAGGTCGTAGTTCGTGTTGAAGACATTGGAAGCAATGAGGCAACAGCGACTGTTACAAGCGGAGGTGTCCTTCACGGGCGTCCGGGTATTCGCATCCCCTCAGAGAGACTTAGTTTGCCAACACCGACTGATGACGATCTGCAGAAACTTGATGCCTTTGTTGAGAGAGGTGTTGATATGGTCGCAGTTTCCTATGTTCGCTCTGCTCACGACGTACGAAGAGTCGGAACCGAGCCGCACCCACGAGGGCCACTTGTAGTTGCGAAAATTGAGACACGTTCAGCCGTTGAGAACCTTTCGGGTATTATTGAGGCCTCTGCTGCAATAATGGTTGCGCGAGGTGATTTAGGGACAGAATTCGATATTGCTGATCTACCGCATTTGCAGAAAAAAATCATAGCTGAATGCATCGCTGGTGGTTTGCCAGTAATTACTGCAACCCAGATGTTGGATTCAATGATCAATAATTCTTCACCGACGAGAGCAGAGGCATCTGACGTCGCTAATGCCGTTTTTGATGGGACGTCAGCCGTTATGCTTTCTGGAGAAACAGCTATCGGAACTTATCCGGTAGAGAGTGTCGAAACGATGGCTCGCATCGCTGAAAGAGCTGACCAATCTTTCGATTTCGGACGGTGGGCCGAGAGAGTCGCTGAACTTCGACAATCAAGTGAAGCAGATACAAATAATGGGGGATCTCAAGGCATCACTGATGCGATGACGTTGGCCACATGGAGGGCTGCAAACGAGTTAGATCTAGCAGCGCTTTTGTGTATATCTGGGTCCGGTTTCACCGTCCGATCTATGGCTCGATTCAGGCCTAATGTCCCTATTCTGGGAATGACTATGGATGAACGAACTGCCCAACAGTTGACCCTAAGTTGGGGCGTTACCCCTTTCTGTATCGATTCAGCGATGGGATACGAAGAGCGTATTGGGAATGCGATATCTACCGCTAAGTCACAGGGAATTCTGCAGACCAACGACCTGATAGGGGTTCTAGCAGGGATAACAGGCGATTCACCAGCTACCGACGTATTGAGAATCATGAGAGTTGTATAGGGGAGCAGCAAGGTAGGCGATATGAGTAATGTTTCGATTTCAAAAGAAGGACTTCCAGAAACCGTCTTACCCCCAGAAGACCCAAAGATAATTGAACTGTTGGACATAGCTTCAAAGGTGAAAGATGAGAGCCAACGACGTGGAAAGATCAATGAAATCGCCGGAAATTTCCCCGCCTCGATCGAAGTCTGGAAAACGGTTGCAATCAATGGAAGGGACAGTATCGAATCCTATGCTGCTTTTCGTGTCGGGTATCACCGCGGGCTCGATGCCTTACGAAAGAATGGATGGCGAGGCTCGGGGTATGTCCGCTGGAGACACCCAAGTAATAGGGCATTTCTAGAATGCTTACTCGGACTTCAAAGGATCTCAGAAGAGATAGGGGACCTCGAAGAAGCGGAACGTTGCAGGATTTTCCTTTTCCAGCTTGAGCCAGACTGGCAGCGTGTCATTGAGTCTTGAGAGGTCTAAAGACATGCACCATGTAAACTTTTCCGGCATAGTTTTAAACGGCGGCAACTCCTCAAGGATGGGAACACCTAAAGGAGAGATCAATTTTTTAGGACGCCCACTGATAGATCGGGCAGTGGTCGCCTTACAGGAATCGGGGGCATCTGAAATAATCGTAGTTGGAGGTAGTAAACCTGAACTGGCTACGAAGGAACTGAGCTATGTGGAAGATATGTATCCAGGGGAAGGGCCTCTAGGTGGGGTCATAACAGGGCTCCTAACCGCACATTTCGATCACGCTGTCGTTCTATCTAATGACTTTATGAGCATTGATGCAGGAACTATTGAAAAGATACTTGGGTTCTCTCAAAAGGCCGATCTTGTAGTTCCAGTTGCAGAAGGAATTCCTCAGGTTCTATCTGGACTATGGAAAGTGTCATCAGTCCAGGCTTTATTGGAGGAGTATGAATTGGGAACTCGATCGCTCAAAAGCGCCATAGAGAAACTATCTGTCTTTGAAATTTATGAATTTGAAGCCGCTAAATTTGCCAATGCCAATACACCATCTGACATTATCGAGTACATTGCCAAGCTGGAGGAAAACATTGAGTGAAGAACACGACAAACCGTTGGTAAATGAAATCACTGTTGAGGAGCTTCAAGCTATCTCAGGTGACACTCTTATCATTGATGTCCGAGAAGAGTATGAATTCCTTGAGGTGCGGGCTGAAGGAGCTAAGCTGCTTCCACTTGAACAAGTGCCAGACGCAGTAGATTCTCTCCCGACCGAAAAGCAATTTTATATCATTTGTGCTTCTGGAAATAGATCCATGGTTGCATGTGAATTCCTCAATGCAAAGGGCTTCGATTCAGTAAATATCATCGGGGGAACTATCGCCTGGAATGCGGCTGGATATTCAGTTAATCATGGCCCAATACGTGACAATGAAGTTTTCTTCTAACTATGACGAAAGTCGGCGATATTGAGTTAATTACCTCCAATAAAGATTTGTCATCTTTAATAGAGCGCTGCCTTAAGGAAGACGCATACGCCATAGATACAGAATTCCACCGAGAGAAAAGTTACTATCCGAAACTCGCACTCATTCAAATCAATTTTGGGAAAAGCGTTGCCCTTGTTGATCCGACCATCATCGCAGTTAGCCCTCTCAAAGAACTCTTTCAATCACAACAAGTCGCCGTTATGCATGCATGCGCCCAAGATCTAGAGGTGTTTCAACATTACTGTGAAGCGACCCCTCAGAAAATATTCGATACGCAAATAGCCGCTGGCTTTCTCGGCCTCCGAACACCATCCTTGTCATCTTTGCATGAAAGGTTTCTGAAAAAGAAATTACCAAAAGGCGAAAGGTTGACTGATTGGCTTCAACGGCCTCTCTCGAAGGAACAAATTGAATATGCAGCGGCAGATGTTTCAGATCTTTTAGAGATATACACAATACTTTCATCTGAACTGAATGAACGGGGAAGACTATTATGGGCCGAAGATGAGTTCAAGATAGTTACGAGTCGAATTGCCGAATCAAAAAATCCAAGTGAGGCGTGGATTCGCATCAAAGAAACACGCCACCTTGGTTTGCAAGGAAGAGGGGTTGCGC
>CACFFD010000020.1 GCA_902565595.1 Actinomycetota bacterium | reverse complement strand
CCGGTAGGCAAGGCAAACAGAGTCCTAGTGGGGCTCTGTTTTCTTTCCCAATTAGTTCTGAAAAAAGGAGTCCTTGTGGGGCTCTGGTTCCTTTCCCCATTCGTCCTGAATTGGATTGTGCTTCGTGACCCTGATTTTGATTACGCCCACATTGCATCAACAGATATCCCCTTGGCTGTGATGTTCGCCATCGGCGGTGGATTCGTCTTATACCTTTTGTCAAAACCTGAACTCGGTGAGATAGGGCGAATTGTTGCCATAGGATTTCTCATGTTCGCCATCTTTAACTGGGTAGCAGCCTTCTTTGGCTGGTACCCAATGCTGCAAAAAGTACGAATTAGTTTCGTTCTCCTAGCGCTAGCCGCCCTGATCGCCCCCAACTTTGCCGCTGATAGGAAAACCCAACTTAGATTCACCGCAAGCTGGATCGGGCTAATTGCCATATCCCACTGGTTGATCACAGCAATCAACTCTCCCTCAACTCTTAAACTGCAAGGGCCGACTTACCTTGGCGGATTCTCATTGACGCTCTTCGTTGCCGTCCTCACGCTTCTACTGAGCTTTCCTCTGGGAGTGCTGCTCGCTTTAGGCCGAACCTCCACCATGCCTATTGCCCGAGTGCTGAGTACGGCGTACATCGAATCCATTCGAGGCATCCCACTCATAACGATCCTATTTTTCTTCTCAAACATTCTTCCGCTTTTCCTCCCCGAGGGAATGGAAATCGCTGAACTAGCGGCCATAGTAACGGGGTATACCCTTTTCAGCGCAGCATATTTAGCAGAAAATGTCCGTGGTGGTCTTCAGTCGGTAATGCGAGGCCAATACGAAGCGGCGGACGCTATCGGGCTAACAACAAGCCAACGGACCGGATTTATTGTGATCCCGCAAGCACTAAGAGTATCGATTCCCCCGCTCGTTGGTCAGGCAATTGGTGTCTTTAAAGAGACATCGTTGGTAGCCATCGTAGGCGCTTTCGACCTTCTTCGAATAGCAGCATACGTCGTACCAGCCCAAACCGAATTCCTAGGAGTCAAGAGAGAAGGCCTCCTTCTCATATCCGTGATTTACTTCATAGTTGCTTTCTCAATGTCGAAATATAGTCAGAAGTTAGAAGAACGAGTTGGTTTAGGTGAAAGATGAATGATGGAAGAAGTAAAGTATTAACACCCGCAGTAGAGAGAGGTAGTGCACTATGAGCGCGGAAGCAGCCCATAAAACCCGATCAGACATGATTGTTTGTGAAAATGTAGACAAATGGTTTGGGGACTTTCAGGCCCTAAAGGGCGTCACAGCAACGATTGCAGAACAAGAAGTTGTTGTTGTCCTAGGTCCTTCCGGATCCGGTAAATCCACATGGATTCGATGCATAAATCGTTTAGAAGCTCATCAGAAAGGGACAATAGTCGTTGATGGCGTAGAGCTAACAAATGATTTGCGGAACATCGAGAAAATACGGTCTGAGGTTGGCATGGTTTTCCAGCAATTCAACCTATTTCCCCATCTTACTGTCTTGGACAATGTAACTTTGGCGCCAAAATGGGTACGGAAAATGCCAAAAGCAGAAGCTGAGAATAAAGCCAAAGATCTTCTTGAAATGGTGGGTATCCCAGAGCAAGCCGCAAAATACCCAGGTCAACTATCAGGAGGGCAGCAGCAACGAGTGGCGATCGCTCGAGCTCTGGCTATGGAACCACGAATAATGCTTTTTGATGAGCCAACTTCAGCCCTTGACCCAGAAATGATTAAAGAGGTCTTGGACGTAATGCGTGATCTAGCCCTTGGCGGTATGACGATGATGGTTGTCACCCACGAAATGGGATTTGCTAAAGAAGTGGCCGACAGGGTTATCTTTATGGAATCTGGTGAGATAGTTGAAGAGGGAACTCCTGAACACTTCTTTACTAACCCTACTGAAGACAGAACCAAGCTGTTTTTGAGCCAAATCCTCTAGTGCTACTTCTTTCCATCTCTATGAGGATGGCATTCGCCTCTAGCTGCTACACTGCAGATTGAAAATTAAATAACATTTGTAACGGTTCCGAAGTTCGGTTAAATTCCGACACTGTCCCGCAACGGTAAATTCGCAAAAATTGCGAATAAGTCCGGTCGAGTCCGCTACAAAACGAACATTCTCGAGGTAAGGCAAGTTCGTTGCTGGGTACCCAGTCGATTAGTCGCTCGGGGGAGGGTATCCAATGAAAATATTAAAGAAACTATTCACTTTAGCTATAGTTGCATTTCTGATATCGGTAGCTGCTAGTTGTTCAAGCTCTGAGACGCAAACAAATGCAAGTGGTGAGAGAGCTGATGCGACAAGTAGTAGCCAGGAGGCGGAATCTGCTGAAGCGGAAGAACCTGCTGAAGTGGAAGAACCTGCTGAAGCGGAAGAACCTGCTGAAGCAGAGGAGCCCACTGAAGCGGAAGAACCCGTAGCCGAAGCGTTCCCAGTTACGCTTCAGACCGCTATGGGCGAACTTATTTTAGACACGCAACCGATGAGAATATTGTCGCTGTCTCCTACTGCTACAGAGATCCTTTTCGCCATAGGGGCTGGGGATCAAGTCTTCGCTGTAGATGATCAATCAAATTATCCGCCGGAAGCTCCAACTTCAGATATCTCAGGATGGTCACCAAACCTAGAAGCGATTCTTGCTTTGGAACCCGATCTAGTTGTCCATTCCTATCTTCCTGAGGATATAGAGCAAGGGCTAGCAAACGTCGGGATACCCTCACTAGCACAATTTTCTGCTATGACTCTCGAAGATACGTACCAACAGATCCAACAACTTGGACAAGCAACCGGTAATAGTGAGCAAGCTGAGAACGTTGTTTTAGAGATGGAACAAAAGATAGATGAGCTTGTTACGCGCGCTAGCGGTCTCACCCCCTACACGTTCTACCATGAACTGGATCAGACCTATTATTCAGTAACATCGACAACCTTCATTGGTCAGGTTTATGCAATGATTGGGCTTACCAACATAGCAGATGCTGCAGATGAATCAGGATCTGGATATCCACAACTTTCAGAAGAGTACATACTCTCGCAAGACCCTGATCTGATATTTTTAGCTGACACAAAGTGCTGTGGTCAAAGTGCCGAAACCGTTTCTGAAAGAAACGGGTGGAACGCCCTAACCGCAGTGAGTGAAGGAAAAGTTATCGAATTGGATGATGATATAGCTTCACGATGGGGCCCTCGTGTTGTAGATTTCTTTGAAGCAGTTGTCGTCGCCATGGAGCAAATTGAATAAAGATTCGGACAAAGAGGGGATTGCCCCCGCACAACTAACTCCAACGTTAGTTGTCGGGGCCTTCCTGATACTTCTATGTTCAATTTTACTAAGCCTGCTGTTCGGGCCTGTATCAATTCGACCAGATCGAATATTCCTTGAAATCTTCGACAGGTTTCCTGGAGTTTCTGTCGATTCCGGCTTATCTAAGATAGAAGCAGCGATAGTATGGGACGTTCGCTTTCCCCGAATTGTGCTCGGATTAATAGTTGGAGGGCTTCTTGCTATGGCCGGTGCTTCATATCAAGGAGTCTTTAGAAACCCCTTAGCCGATCCCTACTTATTAGGAGTCGCGGCCGGCGCAGGACTTGGAGCTACCGTAGCTATCGTCTCAGGTGCTTCAAACGGGAGTGGGATGTTTGATGCCCTCCCAATCGCAGCGTTTCTCGGTTCAGCTATCGCAGTAGGAATCACATTAGCGGTTGGTGGTGCTGTCGGTCGATCAACGAGCACTGCAAGCCTGCTCCTTGCAGGAGTAGCAGTAGCGTCCTTGTTCACTGCCATCCAGACATACATCCAACAGCGAGAATCGGCAACGTTGCGACAGGTCTATAGCTGGATACTCGGCCGGTTGAGCACCAGTGGGTGGGATGAAGTCATCTTAATTCTTCCCTATGCACTTCTTTCTGTCACAGTGATGTTCGTGATGCGGGGAGCTTTAGATGTATTGGCGGTAGGAGAAGAAGAAGCCCTATCTCTGGGGATCCGCCCTCAACGCGTTCGTTGGATTGTAATAGCCGCAGCTTCTCTTGCATCTGCCTCCGCTGTAGCTGTAAGCGGCCTTATTGCCTTCGTCGGCATTATTGTTCCCCACGCTGTTCGCCTAGTAGTAGGAGCTTCTAATCGCGTGGTCGTTCCGCTATCTTTCCTCATTGGAGCCGCCTTCTTAATGCTTACCGACCTTCTTGCAAGGACTCTTCAATCTCCTGCCGAACTTCCAATAGGGGTAGTAACAGCATTTTTCGGAGCGCCCTTCTTCCTTTTTGTCCTAAGAAGGAGATCCGATGGAGTTATCTAACGTGGAAGAGTCTTCCTCTGTCTTGAATTTAGAATCGGTAACGGTCATTCTTGGAGGAGAGAAAGTTGTTAACTCTATTTCTCTCAGCGTTGAATCAGGAGAATGGCTATCCATAATTGGACCAAATGGTTCAGGTAAGTCAAGTCTCCTTCGAGCAATAGCAGGACTCGTTTCTTCAACTGGGAATATTGTCTTCGACAGCATCGACCTTTCCCAGCTTGCCCCTAAACAACGAGCACAAACAATCTCGATCGTTCCCCAAATCCCAGTTGTCCCTCCCAGAGTAAAGGTCCTTGATTACATCCTTTTAGGGAGGACCCCATACCTCGGAAGGGGATTCCAGCCAACCAAAGAAGATCTAACGTATGTACTGTCTGTCGTGGAAAATCTGGATTTAGAAAATGTTGTTGAGAGATATGTAACAGAAATGTCAGGAGGCGAGAGGCAACGAGTCATCATAGCCCGTGCCTTAGTACAGCAGCCCAAAATTCTTCTTTTGGACGAGCCAACTACAGCACTTGATTTGGGGCATCAACAAGAAGTACTTGAACTTGTAGACAAGCAACGCCAAGATCTCGGGTTGACTGTTATCAGCGCTTTTCACGATCTAACTCTGGCATCTCAATACGGCACTTCAATGGCGCTTTTAGTAGATGGTGTGGTCACCAACTCGGGGATAGCAAGTGAAGTAATCACCGAAGACTCGCTGAAAGACATCTACGGTGCAAAAGTATCTATCTATAGGGATGGGGAGACATTGAGCGTCGTACCTAAACGTCAAGAAGGACCCAGAACTAAACTGGAATAGTCGTCCTAGAGACGATCGGGTAGATTTACAGTGTTGCAAGCAAAAGAAACTCCTAGGAGTACCATGAGCCAAAAAAGCGAACAAGAAGTCAAGACCGAAGTCTCTGAATGGATAGAAAACAACTGGAACCCTAAACTTTCCGTCGCCGAGTGGTGGCAACTCATGGCTGATGCACGACTCTCACATCCGATGCTCCCTGAAGAAGCCGGTGGGAGAGGTTGGAGCAGGGCGTTAAACCATGCTGTATTAAGCGTTATAGCCGATAAAAATGTTTTAGGCCCTCCAACTGGGCTGGGGATGATGTTAGCTGCGCCAACTATAGCTGCGCACGGCACTCAAGAACAGATAGAAGAGTACATTCCTAAAATTCTCAATGGTCAGCATGCGTGGTGTCAGCTTTTCTCAGAACCTGGAGCGGGATCTGATTTAGCTGGCCTGCAGTGCAAAGCAGAAAAAGATGGGGATGAGTGGATAATTAATGGGCAGAAGGTCTGGACTTCAGGCGGGAAAGTTGCTGATATGGGAATGTTGATTGCAAGAACAGATCCAGAGCTCCCTAAACACCAAGGTATCTCCTACTTTGCCTTCGACATGAAGCAGGAAGGCGTTGATGTGCGACCTCTGACCGAAATGACAGGTCGCGCCTTGTTCAATGAAGTCTTTATTACAGACGGACGGGTTCATGACGACGCATTGATCGGAGGTAAATCAAATGGGTGGAGAGTAGCAAATGCCACACTAATGTTCGAACGGTCACATTTAGGGAGCGGAACAATCCCAGTCCCTACTGCCATACCGGGTTCGGTCGCCGGACAGTTAGAGCGGAAAGTGGAGGAGGTCATCTCATCGATCAATAAGGTCCGAGGAGGGAACCCAGCAATAGGCCCAAGATTATTTGACCGACTTGCCGAGCTTTCACAAAAGCTAGGCCAAGATAAAGATCCTGTTATCCGAGACGAAATGATGAAACTTCACACTCTTGTTGAAGTAAATCGTCTGAATATGCTCCGGGCAAAGTCGAATACTGACAGAACAGGTGCAGAAGGTAACATCGGTAAGTTAATGATGAGCGAACTCTACCGACAATTTCGTGAAGTAGGGAATATGATCATCGGCGCAGAGGGGATGCTGACTGCCACAGAAGTAAGTCATGGAGGTTGGATTCATGAAGTTACTGTCTTTTCACCTGCGCCCTCCATATACGGCGGGACAGACCAAGTTCAACGGAACATCATCGGAGAGCGTGTTTTAGGTCTTTCTAAAGAGCCTGGTCACCCAAAAGAGACCCCATTTAGTGATCTCCCCAAAAACTAATGGTCTGGGGTTTTCGAAGGCCGGCTGCCCGAGTAGTCCTCTTAGATCACGAGCGGCAGATATTCCTAGTAAAGGGTTCTGATCCAATGCGCCCTGAGAAGGGCACTTGGTGGGAGATACCTGGTGGTGGGATAGAGCCTGGTGAGCGGAGTGAAGATGCCGCCAAAAGAGAGCTCTACGAAGAATGCGGTTTCAAGGACGTAGTTGTCGGTCCGTGTATTTGGACCCAGTACGTGGAATTTGATTTTGCGATGTACCATTTCAAGTCTGATGAGCGTATACACCTAGCTGAAATTGAGGAGAGTGCTGCGTGGGACCCAAAGGGGTTGGAAGCGTTGGAGGCAGCTGCTTTTGAGGAAGGAAGATGGTGGACTTTAGATGAACTTTTAGCGTCAGAGGAGCAAACACTTCCTGAGCGTTTAAGGGAGTTTCTCCCTCAGATCATCAATGGTGATTTGCCAGAATCGCCAATCGATATTTCTCCGATTGGAGGACCGCGCCCTTCGGATTAACTATCCGATTCAGTCTCAGCCATCGAACGTAGAACTCGATCCTCCCTTTCCGCAGCCCTGACCGCATAGCTCAAAACAATCGACGGAAGTAAGATAACCGACCCTGTAATAAGGGTGATGATTATTACAGTTACCAATGGGCCATCAAAGTCAGTAGCGAATAAAGCGAAAAACAAAATGATTGCGATCATCCAAAGCAAATATCCAAGCCTTTTACCGATCTTGACAAATCGGCTAACTAGCTGTCTTTGCTCTAGGAGTGGATCAGACATTGCTCTTCGAGGGAAAAAAAATTTTTCTGCTAGTTGATGTCATAGTTTATATCCCGCTTCCTTGCATAGACCCTGACAGCTGGCTACCGGGAACATAAACATAGCATGTGACTATTCGATACAGGCCTATCTCCCAGTCTTCCTGAGCAGGAGGAATGTATCCAATTTCTAGTTCTGACAATTCGTAATCTAACCCCACAAAATTTTTAAAGGCTTCGTAGCACTTTATAGCAGACCAACGTTCAAGTTCAGTCTTTCCAGGATATGGGTCCTGAGCTGTAGCAGGATGAACAAACTCTTTATAAATCTCAGAATCGTGAGGCCTCCGGCAATCTACAATTGTAGTGAGGTCGGTTATGTCACCTGTTTCCTCGTCGACGAGCCGGTACTCGTTAAAACAATCCTCCAGTCGAAGTTCATACTGAAAATTAACTATTTCCCCTTCAAGAGCTAAAGTGCTGGCATCTCCCATACGACTTAAAGCGCCAGGGAGAATAGATGCTCTGTTTGATGATTCTGAGTTGCTGCTAGAAGAACATCCAAGCGTAATCAAAAACAGGAAAATAACTACGGGAACATAAAGACTCTGCTTAAGAAGGGATTTCATCGTTCATACCTAGCGGTAGCTGATCCTGAATTATGGACCATAGTCTATTGTAAATGCTAGACCCGTTTAATTATGCCAGGAGTTTGAGGTTCTTTTAGGAGTGAATTGCAGGCTTTCTAACTAGGTAGAGCTTTTTCAAGATTGAAAAACCAGATAGCGACAGCGACAATAAAGGGGAAGAACCCTATCAGGTATGATGGCCATTTCTTCCACCTGCTCCCTACAAGAAGAGTCGTAAACCCAATCATAAAAACGGCGACGCCCCATGCGATGGCGGGGGCAACTGCGTCCTTATCTCCTTCGAGGCCCTCACCGAAACTTGATACCTCGGCGCTTTCAACAGGGGTAGGGGCTGGCTCTGTTATTGTTTCGATCGGGCTAGGAGTAGTTTCGGCTTGTGGAGGGCTGACTTGCTCTGACATATTTTCTGTAGAGGTTTGTTCTCCAGATGGGTCAGTGGCTTCTATCGGGGTCGATGTATCAGCTCCTTGTATATCGAACGAAAGGTCAAGGCTAAATGTTGGCCGTTTTGGAGGAGGGTAATAGTCGGCGGGGTCTCCAATTAATTCAGCTACAACGATAATCCGTTGACGTGCAGTTAGTTTTGGGTGGCAAGAAATTAGAGTCAGCCTGTTGGGGTAAGTGTCATAGTCCTGCTCAAGGACATCAAGCCTGTCTGGGCTAATTATAAAGTGTCCTCTTCCACCCATTTGCTCCACAACTCGGTATGTGAAAGAGCCTTGAACTGTTTGAATCAGGATCTCATCGCCTGGCTCTAATTTGTTGATTTCACCAAACGGTGCTCCCCACGTTGTTCGATGGCCAGCTAACGCGGAATTGCCCGGCATGCCTGGTAATGGAGTGTGGCTGTAATGGCCTGGCCCTTTTCGCAGAGCTTCCACCCCTACACCAGCGACAACTGTTTTTGAGAGGCTTAAGGATGGAATATTGAGCTGAGCAATAGCCTCTCCTTCTGAACGCCAAAGGAATTCTGCTAGATCGGGCTCTGATTCACTTTCATTTCCAGATTCAGTAGGGGTATCCGCAACTTCTTCGACCTGGTCCACGAGTTCTTCAAAGTCACTTTCGAGCTGTTCTTGGTATCGGTCTGTTAAAAAGCTGGTACCCCAGAGCTGGTAGACAACGAAAAGAAGAGTTAGTAAACCCAGAAGGATCATCGTCTGGCCGATACGTCGAAAAATACGTGAAATTAACATCTCTTTGACGTTAGCGAAAATGGAGCCCAATTCGAGTTCATATGCCTATCAAATCTCTAAAATGAACTAGTGGTGATAGAACTCGTGCAAATTCATACGGTGCTACTAGTTTCTATCTTGTGAACTATGTGATTGGTAATCCACGTTGAACGATGTTATCGACCTTCGAGAAGCTGTAGTAACGCTTGGGAAGTTTCCCGCCTTGACTGGGGTGACATTAAAAGTTACACAAGGTGAGATTGTTACGGTTTGTGGGCCAAACGGTGCTGGGAAGTCAACACTTTTGAACCTTTGTGCTGGCCTGTTGCCAGTTCGCGAGGGCTCAGCGTATGTGCTCGGAGAGAATCTACGAGAAAATAGGAGGGCGATTAGGCAAGATATCGGTCTCTTGGGTCATAAATCAGGTTTATACGATGATCTCACGGTAGAGGAAAATGTCACGTTTTGGGGTTCAATGGTTCGCGCTGGAAACGATGAGATTGCTGAGGCCATCAAATTTATGGGGCTTGATGGTCGATTGCGCAAAGTACTTGTTCGACAGCTTTCCGCTGGGCAGCGAAGAAGAGCATCTTTCGCTAGCCTTGTTGTTCAACGACCTTCCCTTTGGCTTCTTGACGAGCCTCATGCTGCTCTAGACACTGATGGTCGTGATCTCGTAGATGGCCTGATTCAGGAAGCTGCTGCATCTGGTGCAACGGTTTTATTGGTCTCGCATGCGCCAAAGGAACTATCTTCCCCTTCTGGCCGATTTGTGACTTTAGCTGGTGGGCGGGTTACTAGCGATATTAATAACGAGGGGAGTGGCGATGGAGTTTCGTGATGCATGGTCTATTGCGCTCAAAGATCTTCGAATCGAGCTTCGTTCTCGTATCCTGATGAATCAAATTGCTCCCTACACTCTTTTAATCGTCGTTCTCTTTGGCTTTGCTTTAGATGCAAATACTCAGACTTTGCGAGATACGGGTCCCGGCTTGTTTTGGGTTGCTGTTCTGCTTATAGCTCTTCTGGCAATTCAACGAGCTGTCAAAATCGAAGAAGATGATGCAGCAAGAGAGCGGATGCTTCTTACTCCTGTTCACTCACCTTCTGTATTTCTTGGGAAATCAATAGCTCTTTTCATTCAACTATTCGCTTTAGAAATCCTTCTTTTCTTCGTGATGCTTGCTCTGTTTGACCTTTCCGTTGAAGATCCGTTGTTGATCTTCCTATCTGCTGTTTTAGCGACCATTGGAATTGCGTCTTCAGGAACTCTTTATGGTGTTATCGCAGCTGGAGTCGGTGTTCGTGAAACACTGCTTCCCATTCTCCTTCTTCCGGTCATAGCACCGATTGCTATTGGGGCAACTAGAGCCTTTGGCGATTCATTTGGTCGTGTTGATGCTGATGGTTGGGCTTGGTTAGGACTTTTGTCTGTATTTGCTGTTGTATACACAGTTTTAGGTATGTTGGCCTATGGGCAACTTGTGGAGGATGCGTGAAAATTAAACTATTGGAGTCAAATGACGGTCGGCCCAATGCTACAAGCTCGAGAAGTACCCGATTTCTTGGCATTTGCCTAGTGCTTGGTATCCCTGTCTTGATTCTTTTTGCATTTGTATTTAGCCCCAAAGATGACACGATGGAAGATGCTGTCAGATTGCTCTATATACATGTACCAGTGGCGATCTTCTCCTATATCGCTTTCGGCGTTACCGCCATGGGGAGCATCTTCTACTTATGGAAGCAATCTCGTTGGTGGGACACTACTGCACATGCATCCGCAGAAATAGGAGTAATTTTCTGTGGCCTAACCCTAGTAACTGGAAGTATTTGGGGGAGACCGACCTGGAACACATGGTGGGAATGGGGAGATGTCAGGCTAGTGACGACATTGGTAATGTTTCTGATTTTTATCGGCTATCTCGCCTTGCGTCAGGTACCCGCTTCACCGCATGTCCGAGCAAAACGAGCCGCCATTGTGGGAATTATCGGCACCATAAACATTCCTATCGTTAATCGGTCTGTGGAGTGGTGGGAAAATAGTACGCTTCATCAGCAGTCATCACTTACCGATGGGAATTTGGAAGACCTCACTCTTTTCACATGGTTTTTGGGAACGTTAATACTGGCAATTGCCTATGTGTGGCTCATGATCCATCGGTTTAGAGTTGGTTGGCTTTCCACTGAATATGAATCATTGGGTTATGGGGCCGCGATTGAAGAACGCAAAGCAGAGGCAGATTTACACGCTGGAACCAGAAGCGGAACTACTGAAGAGGGAGAAGTCGAATGAGCCATCTAGGTTACTTAGTCGCTGGTTGGGCCATCGGGATTGGAGTTCCATTTATTTACGCAATTCTTGTCCTCAGACGAGGTAGGAAGCTTTCTGAAAAGGTCCCTTTCGCTCGGCAAAGGTGGATTTCCTCATCTGAAGACCAAGCGAGGATTAAGGATGAGTGAAAGCGAATCGAGCATTGACCTTACTCCACGAGTAAATGCGAGATCTAACCTACCCAGATGGATACCCGGACTGGTTCTCCTTGCTGTAGCTTTAACAATCATCGGCCTCGTCTGGTTTCTAGCGACAAACAGTCAATCTTTCTTGGAGGCGGATCAAGCTGTGGCCGAAAGAGAAGACTTGGGAGATAAACGATTCCAACTGCTTGGTTCTCCTATTTCGAGTGCCGGCCCAGACCAAACCATTATCATCGGAGAGGCGGAGTACACGTTCTTTACGGTTACTTTCGATGGTGTTTTAGTCGATGTTGTAAGCAGGGGTACACCTCCGGACTTATTTGATCAAGGAGTCCCTGTCGTGCTAGAAGGTAGGTGGCAAGACGGACCCCTTCCTTCAAATGACTATGTTTTTATCGATGGAGCTAATGATGGTTGGTGGTTTGCTGCTGACAGAATCTTAGTAAAGCATGACAATGATTATCGTAAGGAACGTATTGATGATGCAGAAAATAGGGGGCAGCCGGACAAGAGTTCCGACTCTTAGGGGATGAGATGAATCTTGCGATTGGACTAAGCGGTATTGTGCTCTCTCTCGTAGCCGCTTTGTCTGGGATAGCAACTATTCTTGTAGGGCTTCGCTATTCAAGAAGGAAACTACTTGTAGTTGGAGCTCGTTACTCATGGCTCGCGTTAGCTGGAATGCTGATCGCCACCTTCGCAATGCAGAGGGCGCTGATTACTCGAGACTTTTCAGTGAGATTTGTTGCAGAGCAAGGCAGCAGTCTGACGCCTCCTCTTTTTAACGTTGCGACGATGTGGTCAGCCCTAGAGGGATCTGTTTTACTTTGGGGCCTGATTCTTGCTGGATACCTCGTCGTCGTAACGATAAAGTTCAGGGGCCGGTACACCGACCCAATGGTCGCATGGGCTTTGGTTGTCATGTTCTTTGTCATGGGTTTTTTTGCTCTATCTATGATTGGCCCTGCAAATCCGTTTCAATCCTTTGATCCTCCTGTGGGATATGACGGTCCGGGCCCGAATCCGTTGTTACAAAACCATATCCTTGTCGCTTTTCACCCTCCGATGTTGTATCTGGGCTTTGTTGGTTTCACTGTTCCATTTGCCTTCGCATTGTCGGCACTTATCACTGGACGACTTGGAGAAGGGTGGCTATTAGAGACACGACGATGGACCTTATTTGCATGGGGATTTCTAACTGCGGGAATTATTCTCGGAGCTTGGTGGGCCTATGATGTGCTGGGCTGGGGAGGTTACTGGGGGTGGGACCCTGTTGAGAATGCATCGCTGGTCCCATGGTTAACTGCAACCGCATTTCTGCACTCTGTACTTGTGCAAGAGCGACGAGGTCTCCTTCGTGTATGGAACCTCTCTCTAATTTGTGCCACTTTTGCATTGACAATTCTTGGAACCTTCATAACCCGTTCGGGAATCCTTGCTTCCGTGCATGCATTTTCTGCAGGTAATTTTGGTGGATGGCTTCTAGTGTTTTTCGCATTGATTACTGTCGTTGCCATAACCTTGATCTTTTGGCGAGGTGAGCATCTTCGATCTCCGGGCGGAATGGATTCACCGCTCTCTCGTGAAGGGGCATTCCTCGCTAATAATCTTGCATTTGCCGTTTTTGCCTTTGTAGTTCTTTTGGGCACTGTATTCCCGCTAATTGTGGAAGCACTCCAGAATCGCCAGATATCTGTCGGTGCTCCATACTTTAAAAAAATGAGTATGCCTATCGGGTTTACTCTGCTATTTCTTATGGCTATTGCACCCTTGTTGCCATGGAGAAAAGCAAATAAAGAACTGTTACTGCATCGAATGGAATGGCCGGCTTGGGGTGCGGCACTAAGTATGGTTCTTGCTGTAGCTGTTGGCGCCCGCGGAGCTATTCCGCTTTTGGGGTTCTCTATGGCAGGATTCGCAGGTATGACTGCTATCAGGCAATTGGGATTATCAGCACGCAGGTATGGCTTTCAAGGCCTTCTTGGTCGGAAAAACGGGGGAATGCTTGTGCACATCGGCGTGATTCTTCTCGCCGTAGGTTTCATTGCCAGCTCTGCATACGTCGACCAAGCTTCACTTGCCTTGACGCCCGAACAAAAGGTCCGAATAGGTGAAACTGATGTAACTTATGTTTCATCAAATACTTATGTCCATTCAAACCGAATTGAAGAGGAAGTTTTACTTGAAGTTGATGGGCAAATCCTGAGCCCAGCGGTTGAGAGATTCATCGCATCCGGACAAATTGTCCCAGCTCCAGACACAAGAATCACTTTATTCGAAGATGTACAGGTGGCGCTTCTCAAACCTCCTGAAGGGGAAGAGGAGAAAATCGTTATACAAGTCACTCGTCAACCCATGCTCATATGGATTTGGCTAGGTGGTCTTCTCATGCTGGTAGGAACTGTCCTGTCCTTATTTCCTCAATCGGGTAAAGCTCATTTTAAGAAAGCTGCTTTAGCAAGGGAGTTGGACGTTGACTCCGTTTAAGTGGGCTACAGCCATCACTGCGGTACTCTCTATCGCATTTATCGTGGTACTCGCAGTACAAAACCAGCAGCAAAATGCTCCAAATTTTGATTTAGTTGGTGAAGTAGCTCCAGATATAGAAGGAGTGTCGGCATCTGGAGAAACTATCAGCTTGGACGAAATTATCCAAGGGAATCGATCAAAGGTACCAGCTGAGCAAACATGGGTCGTGGTGAATTTTTTTGCCAGTTGGTGTTCAGGGTGCATAGTAGAGCATGATGACCTTCTTCAATTTCATGAAGAGGGGGTCATCAATGATTCGGGTGGAGTATGCCCGACCCGCTTATTAGGGGTTGCCTTTAATGATGAGAAAGCAGGCGTTAATGATTTCTTTGCCCAGTTCGGAGGCGACTGGCCTGTCGTTGTTGGATCTGAGACAAATCAGATAGCACTCGATTTCAGTGTTCTTACAGCTCCAGAAACATATTTAATCGCTCCAAGTGGACTTATTATTCTTAAAGTAATTGGCCCTGTAACCTATGAGAGGCTTGCAGAAAGTATCTCATGTTAAAGGCGACTTCTCTCCGACGTTTTTCTTGGCTTCTGCTAGTCGCTACCTTTGTCACGGCCCTAATAATTGGCAGTGTGGGCCGGTCAGGTGAGCAAAGCTCTGCAGATAGGGCGTCGAGCCTTGCTTCGTCTATTGCTTGCCCTCAGTGTTCAGGCCAACCGGTTTCTGAAAGCAACGCTCCAATAGCTCAGGTTATCCGAGCTGAGATTAAGAATCAGGTTGATAGCGGCCTTACCGATGATGAAATACGAGCGTTCTACAGAGCCCAATATGGAGACTGGGTTGATTTGAATCCTGGAAACGATGGGATTGAGATTCTTGTTTGGGTCTCTCCATTCCTTATTGCTAGCGTTGCAATTGGTGGCATGATACTAGCGTTTTCCCGAAGAAAGGACGCTAGCACTGATACCGAATTGAGCGATGACTTACAAGAGCGAGTGCAAGAACTTCGAGCTACCTATGAATCGAGGCAATCCGACAGAGGTCAAAATGAATGACAATATGGACGATGGAGGAGCTTCAGATATCAACTTTGCTGATGAACAAACGGAATTTCTTCTCAAGTCACTTCATGAACTAGATCAGGAACTAGAGGATGGAAACCTTTCGAGCGAGGACCATGAAATGCTCGTCCGTCGCTACACGCGAAAGCTAGGAAGCGTTACTGAGTCTAAGAATGCTTTTATTACTGGAAACCGGCAAAAGAGAGGCTTCCCGATGAAAGCTCTTTTATGGTCTTTAGGGGTGATTCTTCTTGGGCTAGCGGCAGGGATAACTATTAGTCAAACATCTGGGAATCGGTCCCCTGGGGAGGGCATAACTGGCTCTATTCGAAAGAGTGTCACTAGTCAGATATCTGATGCGCAGTTGCTTCTCGGGAATCCAGATAGATGGGAAGAAGCGATTGAAATTTTTAACGACGTAATAGAAATGGAGCCAAGTAATGTTGAAGCAATCACTTACCGTGCTTGGCTAAAGTATCAAAGTGGCGCTGAGGTAGGTGACCAAATAAAGGCATGGGAAGAGGTACTTTTGCTGGAGCCGGGCTACTCTGATGCATTGGTTTTTCTCTCGATCTCCCTTTCGAATGAAGGGAGATATGAAGAGGCTTCCATTTACCTTGATGAGCTCAGATCTAGCCCAGTACGTGAAGAGATAGCGGCGATCGTTCAACAACGCGGCCTCTATGGTGAAGTTTACGCAGAAGCCCGGTATCAGACGATCGTAAGTATCTCTGAACCCACTTTGAAAGATTTAGAACTTGAACCAGATATCGGACTCGAAGTAGCGAACTACCTCCTTCTTAGCGATAAAGATGAGCGCACAGTAAGCGCAATAAAAATATACCGAGCTATTATTGCGGATTTCCCCACCCACCCCGAAGCATTAAGTCGAGAAGCGCTACTTCTCTGGCAGACTGGGGATCAGGAGCTAATCGAGCGAGCTATAAACCAATTGAATTTTGCTGTTTCGGAGAATCCAAATAGTCTCGAACCACTTTTGTCACGAGCTACAGTGCTTCAAGTCATTGATCAGGTAGGTGCTTGCAACGATTTGGAAAGTATCAACGAGATCTATTCAATAAGTGATTTGCCGCCTCAGATACAGATTTCGATAGAGAAAGTAAGCTATGGAGCTGGATGTGGCTAGCTAGAAATCTACTGCGGTAACGCAAACGTCATCTCCTTGCGGGAGGCTAGCACTTAATTCGGTTGTGCCATTCCCAAAAAGAGAACCGAGCATGCCCTTTACCATGCCTCGATCAACAGCGCATATAACCGGATGCTTTACTGCTGCATCACCAAAGGGGCAGTGCTCAGTGACGATTTGAAGGTCTTCACCAAACTGTTCGGCGTGAGCTGAGAATCCATGGGCTGAGAGAGCTCCGGCAATCACGTGGAGGCTCTGTCTAAAGGAATAGCCTGTTTCTTCAGGCGAAAGAGACTCTGCCATTGTTCGTCCGTATTCGATTCCAACTTCTTCAGCTAGTTGTTCAGCTTCTTTTTCCGAAAGAAGAGATAGTGCTTTCCCTAATAGCGTTATTAGGACATCATGGTGTCGAATTGGAAACTCAAGCGTTATGGAAGAATCTGAACAACTATATAGCTTTGCAGGTCTACCAGCTCCAGAAATAGCTGACCGGCCTACATCAAGGTAGCCTCCTGCAGCGAGCTTATCGAGGTGATGGCGAGCGACATTTGTGTGTAGGTTAAATTTTTCGGCGATTTCGGCAGCGGTTACACCGTTCTCGGCGATCTGAGCGAACAGGTAGATATCACGTCTTGTTGGATCTCCGAACGCCGATGTAATGGCCGTTACCGCTGATGAGAACTCTGTTGGGCTTAAATGTTGAGCTACGTCAAGATTTTTTCCCATATTCCCCCCTTGTAAGCATTCAGAGAATGATTCTCGTATAGGCTATCTCGTATCCTAGTGGCTAATATCCTTTCATAAGTTTAATGTAGAGTCCGAACTAGTAGGTTTAAGCCGAAAGAGAGTGAATCAGGGCGTGATGACACTAAATAAAGAGCAAATTCTTCAGGCGCTCCAACCCGTCCAAGACCCTGAATTGCATAGAAGTATCGTTGACTTAGGGATGGTTCGGAACCTCGCTATTGACGGTTCATCTGTCGAGGTTGAGATAGCACTTACGATCGCTGGCTGTCCGATGCGGGCAACTATTGAGCAGAGGGTTATGGGGGCTATTACTGATCTCGATAGTAGTTTGGAATGCGGCATTTCCTTCAGTGTAATGACTGAAGAAGAGCGAGCTCGGGTTACAGAGATAGTCCATGGATCGCCATCTGAAACTGCAGGGTCGCAGCCAGCTCATGGTCACGCAGAGGGAAGGTTAATCCCCTTCGCTCAACCTGAGTCAAGAACAAGGGTGCTATTGATTGCATCTGGCAAAGGGGGAGTTGGGAAATCTTCGGTAACGACGAATCTGGCTCTCGCCTTAGCATTGGAGGGTAAGCAAGTAGGGGTAGTGGATGCTGATGTTTGGGGGTTCTCGATTCCTAGAATGCTTGGTATCGACCGTCCGCCAACCATAATTGATGAATTACTAATACCTCCTGAGAGACATGGCGTCAGAGCGATCTCAATGGGATTTTTTGCTAAAGAAGATCAGCCAGTTATTTGGCGAGGGCCTATGCTTCACAAGGCACTCGAGCAATTCCTGACCGATGTCTACTGGGACAATCCCGATTACCTTCTTATCGACTTGCCTCCTGGGACAGGGGACATAGCACTATCTCTAGCCCAGTTTCTTCCCCGTTCCGAATTATATGTTGTTACTACTCCGCAACCAGCTGCCCAGAAAGTAGCTCAAAGGGCAGCTTTTATGGCTGAAAATGTAAAACTGGACGTAAAAGCTGTTATTGAAAATATGTCATGGTTCACGGGAGATGACGGAAAACAGTATTTTCTTTTTGGTTCAGGAGGGGGAAAGGATTTGGCCGATCGTCTAAGCGTTCCATTGATCGGCCAAATACCCTTTACGATAGATTTACGAGAAGGATCTGATAAGGGCGATCCACTGATGGCAACGATGTCAGAAAGTGAAGCTGGAGAAGTCTTCTCTAAGATGGCAAAGATAATTGATATAGAGTTGGCGCCGACTCGGAAATATAACAAAGGGCTTAAGCTTCTCGATTAGAGAAAGAAAGGAGATCCAATGATTATTCGTGTGGGTGTCGGAGATATAGCGAAAGAATTAGAGATCGAATTACCACCAGACTCAAAGGTCGATGAGATAAAGAACAGAATTGAAAGCGCTCTTAATGGAGATTTACCCGTGCTTTGGATTACTGATAAGGATGGACGTCAGGTTGGTGTGCCATCCAACAGGATTACATTTGTCGATATAGGGACCGAGGTTGTGCCTAAGATAGGTTTTGGGGCTAGCTAGTCGAAGGAATCTTGGGTTTTCCTTGCCTAGGAAGAGCAATAGATTTCGGATGGAAGAAGTGCGGGGTTTAGCTTGTCCGATTTCCAGAAAGGACTCTTTGGCGGCGGATTTGACGTCGTTCCTCTTCGGAGCGGCCTCCCCAGACGCCACTATCCTGGTTGGATTCGAGAGCGTATTCTAGGCATTCCTGCTGGGATGAACACCTTCTGCACACGGTCTTAGCTAAGGAGATCGCATCGAGAGCATTTCCAGTATTTCCAACGGGGAAAAACAGTTCAGGGCTTGTATCGCGGCATAGTGCTGCTTGTCGCCAATCATTCTTGTCATCAAATAACGTAACTGATTGAATTGCCACTGGCCCTCCGCAAAGCTCATAGCTAAAGGTAATTTATATTGCCTGTATGGCAACACACTTATGACCATATCGTATGTTGGAGCTGTGTGACAAGTGGCACATGTGAGTAATGTTAGATTAGTAAAGAAAAATCGAAAAAATATAGTAAATATCCAGTTTTTAGGACAGTTATGACCAAAATTTACGCACATAGAGGGGCTTCCAAAGTCTTTAAAGAGAATACTTTGGCGGCATTTGAGCATGCCGAAACACTTGGAGCTGAGTGGATTGAGCTTGATGTTTGGTTATCTGCGGATAGGGTCCTAACTGTTCATCATGATCTTCATCTCAAATCTGGGGAAAGTATTATTAATGCTAAGTATTCAAGCTTTCCAGATGATGTTCCCACCCTTCTTGATGTGTTGATTTCCACCGAGAATGTGGGGGTCAACGTCGAGGTAAAGACCCAAAACAGTCTGATACTAGATGATACGACTCGTCGCCTGATCGATGAGCTAACTCAGTTCCTCGAAAATATTGGAGAATCTAGAGAGATTCTTGTTTCCTCCTTTAATTTTCAATGTCTGTCATATTTGCGCGAGAAGTCACCCGATACATCAGCTGGCTTACTCGTTTGGGAACTCAACAATGATTGGGAGTCGCTGATTAAGGAGGTGGCAAATTCAGATTTTCAGGCTATTCATCCTTCGAATGCAATCACCTCGAGAGAGTTTGTGGCAGCGTGTAAAAAGAAAGAAATAGATGTCAATGTCTGGACGGTTAATGATGAAGATCGTATGGGAGAACTTATAGATTTTGGTGTAGATGGAATTATTACAGATTTCCCAGATGTCGCTTTGGAGGTTGTCGCAAACCGTGACGGTTAATCACTCGCTACATGGTCGGAAACCCATGCAAGGCAAATCTGGCATTTCGGTCTCGTAGAGCCAGCTAGTAAAAAAATCTTCAAGGTCTACACCGCTGACACCCTCCACTACTTGAATAAAGTCAGCTGTAGTGACACTTTTTCCTCCGAAATCGTCTACATATTGACGAATCGAAGCAAAAAATGCTTCATCTCCAATTGTCATTCGAAGAGCATGTAATGTCAGGGCGCCTCTGTTATATACAGATGGGTGGAAAAGATCTTCCGGACCTGGGTCGCCAGGTGGAACATCGTACCAACCATTGGCATCACCAGTGGCAACTAGATAACGCATTTCGAGAAAGATGTCGTACCCTGGGGCGACAGCTTCTTCGTAGAGGTATTCACTGTAAGACGCGAATCCCTCATTGAGCCAAATTTCACTCCAATTATCTACCGTTATGTAGTTCCCAAACCATTGGTGCGCCAATTCATGAACGTGAATGAAGGGTGCTTGCCATGTGTCGAATCCGAAAATTGAAAGAGTTTGAGTTTCCAAAGCGAAACCCAGCGGATCCCTAAGAGCGAGATATCCATAGGAGTCATATGGGTAGGCGCCAAAAAGATCTGAGAAAACTTCGAACATCGGGCCATAATCAATCCCCAGGGTTTCATTAGCATATGCAAACGAACCGCCAGGAAGTGTGTCTGCATTCTGAGCCCAATGTCGTAGCGTGACGTCGCCCAAGTCCTCTTCATCAGATTCGGTAAATGGGCCATATGCCAATACCGTTAAATAGGGGGCTTGCGGGTACCTTGTTTCGTAGATCCAAGTTGTCACTGGAACATTCTGGGCTTTCGTTGTCTCTTCTTTGGAGACGAGATAGCCATTAGTTACAAACTCCCAATCAGGAAAGTAGACATAGTTGGGACCATTATCTACGGTCATCTCTATACGGAACTGGGCCCGATCCCTGGGGTGGTCGTTTACAGGATGCCAAGCCATACTGCTCGACGGTTCTCCGACAACGTACATAATATTATTTCGTTGAACCATATCATCCTCTGTTAGAAAGGGTTCGTGGTACCAGCCTCCGGCAACTGGAGCGTATTCTGCAGGGACCAATCCGGGAAAACCCGCATAAGCAAATCGTGCTTCAAATTCGGACCCTACGGGCAGATTCGTTGCTGGCACGACAGTAACTTCAGTGCCTTCTCTGATGAAACAAGCCTCTTCTCCATTCACTATCACTTCACTTACAGCCATGTTTGCGTTTAGGTCTACGTTAAAGCTGGAAAGGTTCTCAGTGGTCTTTGCTTCTATCGTCGTCCAACCACCCAGATATCCATCACCTGGTTGCCATGTGACGTCAATAAGGTAGCGATCGACGTCATACCCTCCGTTGCCAAGACCGGGGAAGTATGGATCTCCGATTCCTTTGGAGCCCTTCTGAAATTCCGTACCAGTTTTATCAGAAGCGGAAGACGCGTCGCATTTTTGTTCGCCGACGCCTTCTGCTGTTTCTTCAACGGTAGGTGAGGTTTCTCTTCCTGAGGGCCCTCTATATGAACCGTTAGGGATTCGGGTTGGGAGTTTAAATCCTTGGTTATTGAGCAAATCGTATGCCAGCGGATCTATTTGTTGTAGTTCGTCTTTAGAGCAGACATACCATTCATCTTTACTGGATTCGCATTTATCTGTATATGCCGGATCCAGTGCGCCGATGTTCGCCATCAAAATCCAATAAAAGTATTCGTGCATTTGGCAGGAATAGTCGCAGGTGTAGTCGTCGTAGCTATACCACGCTCCTTCCGGATAGCTGTTAGGAACGGTTAGGAAGTGTCCACCGCGTGCAGTGTCCATGGCGTCAGCGAGGCGACTGCCGGTTCTGTCTCCAAAATATTCTGGGTAGGTGTTATACCAGCCCACTGAAATGACATGCCATATTTCTTCTAGGTTGGTGTCCCATGTGCCTGCTTGTTTTATTCCGCCGAACGCCCAGTCATCGTGTCCGTAGTACATGCTCGCGGCCCAGCCGAGGTTGTCTTCACAAAAAGTGCCTCTTAACGAAGGGAATACTTTTTCTCGCAGCGCTTCAGTCCAAACAGGGACAACAAAGTTGTTCTCCACGAGGAAACGGTGAACTTCGGGATCATCCATTACACCGTTGGCGTCATTGTCCATGAATTCGGCAAGCACGTTGGCGGAATGTTCAACATATTCTGTTGGGATACTTGAATGAGAAATGACGTAAATACCGAAAACGTTTACAAACACATCGAGTTCTTGGTTTAGACAGTCAAATGGGTGTTCTGTCAAGAGTTCAAAATTGAACTCACCGCTTACTGGCGGAGGTGAATAGTCTCCGCCGTCGGCGTCTTCATATTCTCCTTCAAGAAGACCGCAGTCTTCTACCCCTATTGCGACTACAGATACTAGGTCTTCCATTTCTTCTTCTGATAAACCTTCTAGGGCTTCAGCGCTCACCGGGTAGTCGTCACCTAAGGTGTTCCATTGTTCGAAGTCAAGTGGTGAGTTATCCACTACATGATCGATAAAGCATTCTGCCAGGTCTCTATTGATCCCCAATTCAGGATCAGCGAGGATTTCTTGAAGGAGTTGCTCACGGCCACTTTCATCGGATGTTTCGTCGTCAGTGGGAGCTGCAACTTGTGTTGTCCCACCGCAGGCTACGAGACTGGCCATGAGAATAGTGAGAGTGATGATGCTGGTGGCGACTCTCTTAATCATCTTTAATGGGTGGGAGTCCGACCAGGCTTGGATTAGGTACTACCAGACTAAGAATATTGGGCGCATATTCAAAATGGAGTCTCGTTACCTCTCCGAGGTAGTCTCCATCTAGCTGATAGGGGAATGGCCTATGCCCTTCAACGTAGAACTCTTCCACGTCTGCTTTGTAGTTGACAAATGAACTTTTGTGGAAAGCTGTGGAACCTCGAAGCGCTCCTGAAACCAATGACAACATGTGAAGCAATCGCAGGCTATTGATGCTTACCATTACAAGTCCACGGTTAAGAGTTGCGTCTGGAGTGAGATTTAACGGCCTGCTTCCTAGGTAGGTGTACGGATTTGTGTTGAGGCAGATACCGAACTTTGAATTGGGTATTACCGTCCCATCAGCGTGCCTGATGCGAAAGGCGGGCTTCCTCCTGTCATAGTGACGTAACCAGGTGTCGATAGCTGCATAGACGAAAAGTGCGTGACTCGCATACCGCTTCAATCTTCCTCGTTTTTCGACCTCGGCAACTACAGCAGCATCAAAACCCAGCCCTGCATGAAAAAGAAAGTATCGCCCGTTCACTGACCCCAAACCGATCCGTCTTGGCCCTCCATTTTCGATAGTTTCAAGTAAGATGCCCGTAGCTTCAACAGGGTCATCCGGCAGCCCAAGTGTTCTGGCAAAAACGTTCGTTGATCCACCAGGAAGCACCGCCAATGCTGTCTCAGAACCGGCGACGCCATTGGCTGCTTCGTTTGATGTCCCATCCCCGCCCAAAACAACAACAAGGTCGTATTCATTTTGAGCAGCCTCACGTGCAAGTCTCGTTGCGTGATCTCTTCGTATCGTTTCAGCAAGGGTAACTTGATTGTCGGCTGATAAAGCTTTCTGAATCACTACCTGAGTACGCGGAGTAACAGAGGAGGCTGCAGGGTTCACAAGGAACATGATCTTCACACTATTAGTCTAGGAAATTTTGTTTCGACTGTGACCCTTATCACCCCTTTGGTTGTGGAAACAGGTAAAACCTGCAGTAAGGTCGTTGTTGTAAGTCGTGGCTTTATGCGACTTTTAAACGTATTCCGATATAGCGAGGCAAAAAATTACTATGAAGGTAGCCGTCTGCGTAAAACAGATTCCGGATCCTGCCGATCCCGGAGAGTTAGATATAGAAACGAAAACCCTAAAGCGTGATGTGAAATTAATTCTTGACGAATCTGACTCATATGGAGTCGAAATGGCATTACAGCTAGTAGGTGAAGACGGAGAGGTCGTCTTGGTCTCAATGGTGCCAAATAACGAGAGAAATGGTTTAAATAACGCTCTTGCTATGGGAGCTGATAGTGCCGTTCTCGTAAGCGATGACGCACTTGCCGGAACCGACGCGTTAGGGACGGCTAAGGTACTCGCAGCTGCTATCCGGCGAATTGAACCAGATCTTGTCTTAGCTGCGACAGAATCCTCGGATGGTTACACTGGAACCGTTCCGGAGCAAATCGCTGAACTTCTTGAACTGCCATCTGTAACCTTTGCTAAAGAGGTCAGCATTGCTGATGGGTCCGTATCAGTGAAGAGACAAACCGAAGAAGGCTATGACGAGGTTTCATGTCCATTGCCCGCCTTAGTTTCTGTTACTGCCGGAGTTGTCGAACCTAGGTATCCTTCCTTCAAGGGGATAATGGCTGCAAAGTCGAAGCCGGTTGAAGAGCTCACCATAAGCGATTTGGGAATTGATAGTTCTCAAGTCGGCTGGTCCGGAGGCGGTCAAGAGATAGTATCTATCGAACCAGCACCAGAGCGCGAAGCTGGAGAAGTAATCGAGGATGAAGGTGACGGCCATGAACGCATCATCGCATTTCTCGAAGAACTCAAGGTTATTTAAGGGGTTGCTATGGGAACAATATGGGTACACGCTGAAACAAAAGACGGACAAGTTTCATCGATCACACTTGAACTACTTGCAAAGGCCAGAGAGTTAGGCGATGTTGTTGCTGTTCATGCAGGAAATGATGCTGAAGCTGCAGCTGCTGAACTTGGAGCTCATGGAGCTTCCCGCGTCCTTACTGCTGGTGACTTAGATGGGGGATTAGTTGGTCCCGCACTAGCCTCCGCTATGGCAGGGGTTGTAGATTCTGAAGCTCCTTCAGCGATTCTGTTCGGAACCACATATGGTGGGCGTGATGTCGCCGGCCGCCTTTCAGTTAAGTTAGATGCCCCTGTTATCACCAACGTCGTCGATCTAATTGACGATGGTGGCCTAGTAGGAGTTGAACCTGTTTTTGGCGGGACGACAAATGTAAGGACAAGATTCACCAGTGGCAAACCAGGAATATTTCTTGTTCGACCGAAGTCGTTTACAGCTGAATCTATCGATGGGGGACCAGCCGAAGTAAGTGAAATCCCTATTCCAGATTTAGGAAATTCAGGAGGGGCTAAGATCACCAGTCAATTCGTTGAAGAATCAGATGGGCCCAAACTCGATGAAGCGGCAATTGTCGTTTCAGGCGGTAGAGGCCTTGGTGAGGCAGAGAAATACCACCTTGTCGAAGACTTAGCTACCAAACTAGGCGGAGCTGCCGGTGCATCACGGGCGATCGTTGATGCTGGCTGGGTGCCTTACAGTTATCAGGTCGGCCAGACAGGTAAAGTCGTAAAACCTGATGTATATATCGCAGCAGGTATTTCTGGAGCGACCCAGCACATGGTTGGTATGAAGGGCTCCAAAACCATCATTGCCATCAATAAAGATCCTGAAGCGCCAATCTTTTCTATCGCTGACCTTGGGATAATCGGTGATGTCCACAAGGTGTTGCCAGCACTTCTTGAAGCTCTCGAAGGTTAAATAGTCCAGAAAAAAAAGGGGGCTACATGGCCTTCACACTTAATCTGGTTGCACTTCTCCTCGTTCTTGCTCTTACGTATGTAGGAATGGTCTGGCTATCGGGATTTATTCACAGATCCAGGGATGATACAGACGAGGACGATCTGCAGGAACTCTAAGGCTTCCCCCCACGCAAAAAAGATAAAACCCAACCGATTTAGGTTGGGCGAAGTCCCCTAATTCTAGCATAGGCAGATTTTCGATGTAGCCGAAAAAAAGAAAATTGGGAGATATTTGGCATATTTTTCGGATTTTCGAAAGTAGAAGGTATTTGACCCAGCACTTACTTCGCCCGTTCCTCTCCTTTGATCTACTAAAGAGATGATTAATATCATTACCTATCTCTTATAACGATGTCTCTGGCTAGGTTGAAGAGAATCGTATTTCTTAGTTTTAAATAACCGGCCAGGGATACCGTCTTCCTGTGGGGTCAACAGGAAAGATCCCTGATTCCAGAAGCATCCGAGTCCTTTGAACCATGGCTTCACGCTCAGATTCATCCAGATAATTGCTGAAGGAATCTGGAAGCGGCGAAGAAATGAGAGATTGAATATCCTCTAGAATTTTCTGAGGAATCGGCTCACCAGCCCAATCCCAAATTACCGTTCTGAGTTTGAACTCTCTATGAAATGTCAGCCCGTTATCAATGGCCCATACTTTGCCCTGAGCATCCCAAAGGCAATGCCCCCCCTTGCGGTCAGTGCTATTAGCAATAAAATCGAAAGCGCAGACTCTCTGTAATACTTCATGATTCGCCGGTTCTTTAAGGATGTCAAAGTAATTGATACTTAAGTCACAAGGGATGAACAGTTGAATGGATCCTTGTCCAAGCGGCCCGCTTCGGCTGACAGTAGGGGGGACTATATCCCAGCCAAGGAAATCGGAAAGCTCGAATGAGGCGACTTCCCTAAGGAAGAGCTGATCCGGAAAATCCCATAAAGGACGCTCACCTCTTGAAGGTTTGTATATTCCTTGCAGGGTTGTCTGCTCAAACACAACATCAATGAGGTACGTTGCATTTGAACTCCAAGGCATACGTCCGACAAGATCTATGTCACCGTGAAGTAAGACGTCTAGTGCTACTTTATTCGAGACCGGACCCCTATCTCGAAAGGGGCTTTCTAGGGGAGTCATCAGAACTTTAATTTGAACATGGGCACCAACCGTCGCTGTGGTTTAGAGGTTCGCCACAATAGGTGCATGGAGGGCGACCAGCTTTCACCACATCTATTGCTCGAGAAACAAAGGCTTTGACTTGGCCAGGAGTGAGATGAATCTGTACGACACCTGGATCGCTTTCATCACTTTGTTCTTCTACGACAATGACAAACTCGGAAGTGCGTTCTTCAAACGCAACTCCTATAGAGGAGACACTCCACTCAGGATCAATAGGGTCGATCAGTTCAAGAGCAATCGGCACATCGTCGTAATTAATTGGTTCTACTTCCTCAAGGAGCTGATCTAAGAACTCCGCAAGTGCCTGCACCTGCATTTTTTCTAATTTCAAAGTCATCAACTCTCCAGAATTCCCGAACTGCAGGTAAAACACGCGCTGTCCTTTTGGCCCTTGTGTACCGGTAGTGAAATGCTGGACTTCTCGGAAATGGAGATTCTGACTCATGTTGATGCCGGCCTTGGGATAAGAGATTGGAGTTTCTCACCAGTTGTGTTAACGGCAAGAACCGTTGGCCCCGAAAGGCTGTATAGAACAGCAGAGAGAGAACAAGGGGAAATATGAATCCGCTGAAAAAGATCTAATGGTGTTCCAAGAGCTGCTGAAATAACTGTTTTGATAGTATCCGCATGCGATACTGCTACTACTACCTCTCCGGGGTGGTCTTCTACAATTTGAGAAACTGCATCTACCATTCTGCTTTGAATCTCGAGGAATGATTCTCCGGCA